>CAMGCA010000056.1 GCA_946011705.1 uncultured Clostridia bacterium
GAGCAGGTGCATGGTAAAGCCCTGCCCCTTGCCGCTGCCCGGGGCAAAGGCCAGCAGGAATACCAGCACGCCCATGCCGCCCAGCCAGTGACTGAAGCTGCGCCAGTACAGAATGCCCCAGGACAGGGATTCCACCTCCGGCAGAATGGACGCGCCTGTGGTGGTAAAGCCGGAGACGATTTCGAAAAACGCGTCGATAAACTTCGGAATCTCCTGGGAGAAGTAGAAGGGCAGGCAGCTTAAGACACTCAGCACAATCCAGCTGACACCCACACAGACCAGGCCCTCTCTGGCGTAGAAGGCGCTGGGGGCACTTCGGCAGATCAGCCGCAGCAATCCGATCACCACGGCAAAAATGCCCAGCGTGATCAGAAAGCCATAGACAGCCCTGTCCTCTTTGTAGTGCAGGCTGATCATCAGCGCCGGCAGCATAAACGCCGCGCCGATGGTCAGAATCTGGGCGACAAACCGCCCCATCATTTTGTAATTCATGGCATTTCCTTTACGCAAAAATGTCGTTGAGCTGGCGAAGCGGTGTCTGGCCGCTGGTGACCACCACGATGGTGTCCCCCCGGGTGAAGGAGGACTCGCCGCTGGGAATCTCCGTTTGGGAGCCGTGAGTGATGCTGACCAGCAATACGTTATTCTTGAGCTTCAGGTTTTTCAGAGGCGTATCGCAGTTACGGGTGGTGTCGTCCACCAGGAATTCCACCGCTTCCGCCTGACCGTGGGCAATCATATGAACGGATACCGCCGCGCCGGTCTGGTTCTGCATGGCCCGCACATACCGGGCAATGTTGTTGCAGCACAGCTCCTTGGGGCAGACCACGCTGCCCAGGGCCAGGGCATCAATCATGGCGTGGTTTTCCATGCGGCTCAGCTTGGTGATGACCTGGGAAACCCCCCTGCTCTGGGCGTACAGGGAGATGATCATATTCAGCTCGTCGATGCCCGTGAGACTCACCAGCGCGTCCATTTTTGACAGGCCCTCGCTTTCCAGCAGCAGGTGGTCGGTGCTGTCACCGTGAAGCACGGTGACTCCCGGCAGCAGGGCGGAAAGCTCCTGACAGCGGGCATAGTCCTTCTCAATCAGCTGAACGGAAATGCCGTGTTTATCCAGAATGGACGCCAGATAGAAGCTGACCCGGCCGCCGCCGCAGAGCATCACCCGGCGGACCCGGCGGGTGATGATTCCCAGATTTCGCAGCAGCGTTGTCAGATTCTGGGCAGGCGCAGTGACAAAAATCCGGTCTCCCTCCCGCAGGACAAAGCTGCCGTTGGGGGCAATGGCGGCGCCGTTTCGCAGAACGGCGCAAACCAGCACCCGGCAGCCCGCCACGCTGTTCAGATCGCTCAGCGCCACATTGCACAGCTTGCTGAAAGCGTCAATGCGCAGCTCCACGATCTCCGTGCGGCCCTTGGCGAAGGTGTCCCGTTTCAGAAAGCCGGGGTATTGCAGCAGATGGGCAATCTCCTGGGCGGCCTGCTTCTCCGGGTTGATGGTCATGGACAGGCCGAACACATCCTTCATGGTATAGATCTGTTCCGTGTACTCCGGGTCCCGGATTCTGGCGATGGTGTGCAGCTTCGGATTCAGGCAATGGGCCGTGGTGCAGGAGAGCAGATTGATCTCGTCGGCATCCGTTGCCGTAATCAGCAGATCCGCTTCCTTCACCCCTGCCTGCAGCAGGGTATTCATGGATGCGCAGTTACCGGAGACCGACATGACATCATATTGCTCCTGAGACTCCTCCAGCACATTGGAATTGGTATCGATGAGCGTGATATCATGGCCCTCCGCGGACAGCAGGCGTGTCAGCGTAGATCCCACTTTTCCGTTGCCGGCAATCATAATATTCATAGCGACCCCCGTTTTTCCACATTTCGCTTCATTATAGCACCTGACAGCACAAAAGACAACCATTTTTCCTGCTCTTCAGCAAAAAACAGAAAAGCCCGCCGCTTTGAAGGCGGCAGGCTTCCCTGTTTGGAAAGAAGAGAGGTAGAAAAGAGGGTCTGTACGAATGAAAGGCAGCGGCTCACGGCTTCCGCCGCCCTTCATGACTTTAGGATAAACCGGGATTATTGCGGGAATATAAACGATGCCGAAACAAATTGTGTACGGTTCTTTAAGAAATCCTTACCATTTCATCAATTCTTGCGCTATTTCTTGACTTATCGCCAAAAACTGTGTATTCTGGAAAGCAGATAGCTGTGAAAACAAGGAGGATTCTATATGAATGACTATGAGCGTGCGCAGCAGCTGAAGGATGAAACCGTTGCCCACCGCCGGTTTTTCCACCGGAACGCCGAGGTGGGGCTGGAAATGCCCAAGGCTGTGGAATATGTGATGCAGGAGCTGAGCAAAGCCGGGCTTCACCCCGAGAAGTGCGGCCACGGTGTCACTGCCCAGATTGGTTCCGGCGGGAAAACTCTGCTGCTGCGGGCCGATATGGACGCTCTGCCCATGCCGGAGCTCAGCGGAGAGCCCTTCGCCTGCCCCACCGGCACGGAAGCCCACACCTGCGGCCACGATTTCCACGCCGCCATGCTGCTGACCGCCGCCAAGCTGCTCAAGCAGCAGGAAAATGAGCTGAAAGGCACCATCCGCTTCATGTTCCAGCCCGCCGAGGAGACCTTCGAGGGCAGCCGGGACATGATCGCAAACGGCATTCTGGAGGGCGTGGATGCCGCACTTGCCTTCCACGTCTCCCCCGGCAAGATGCCCGTGGGTCTTGTCATGTACAACAGCACCGGCACCATGATGTTCTCCGTGGACGGCTTCCGCAGCACCATCTACGGTCAGGGCGGCCATGGTGCCTATCCCCACACCGCAATCGACCCCATCAACATCGGCGTCCACATCCATCTGGCATTGCAGGAGCTGATTGCCCGGGAGGCCGACCCCACCCACGCCTGCGTGCTGACCATCGGCCAGTTCAGCGCCGGTTCCGCCGCTAACATCATCCCCGACGAGGCGGTTTTGCAGGGTACTCTTCGCACCAACAACCGGGATTCCCGGGACAAGCTGGTTCGGCGAATCAAAGAAGTGGCGGAGAAAACCGCTGCGGTCTACGGCGGAACGGTAGCCATCGAATGGATTTCCCAGGTGCCTCCTCTGATCTGCGACCCCGACCTTGTGGAGTCCGTCGGCGGCTATATGAAGGAGCTTCCGGTTCCCAATATGGCTTTCTACCCCGGCGTCACCGCCAGCGCCTCCGAGGATTTCTCCATCGTGGCGGAGAAAATTCCCAGCGCCTTTATCTACCTGTCCTCCGGCTTCTCCGATGAGCGGGGCGAGTATCCCGCCCACAATCCCAAGGCCATGTTCAACGAGGACGTATGTCCCAACGGAGCCGCCTTCCTGACCCACTGCGCCAAGCGTTGGCTGGAAGACCACACCTGAATATCATAAGGGGGCAGCATTTGCTGCCCCCTCTGCTTTTCAGGATGGATTCTGCGCCGCGATGTTGCTGCGGGAAAATACGATACGGCCTGTGCCGTCGGCAGATTCGCTCAGGAATTCTCCCTTCGGATTCCCCGCCGGATACAGCTCCTTGAGCCTGCTCTCCCCATCCGGACTGACCGTAAACAGAAGAACGTGGTCCTTGCAGAAAGCGTATGCCCCGCAAAACCCGTCCCCCTGATCATTCGATGGACCCGTGATGATTCCCTCGTGGAACCGATACAGCTGACCGTCCTCCGCGCCATACCAGCTTCCGGTATAATCCGCCGGGTCTACAGCCGTTTGCGCCAGCAGACAGCCCCCGCCGATCAAGATAAGCAACACGATTCCCAACGCTATCCAACGCTTCATGGAGTCCCTCCGATTTCCTGTTCCTGGGGTTATTATACACGCCGGAGCAAAAAACCGCAATCCCTTGAATGAAAAAATTATGTAAACTTATTTCGGCAATTTTCGACAAATCCAGGAAAAGAGAAAGCCCGGTCACAGACCGGGCTTTCAGCATATTGTTTAATTCTTCAGGCTTTGCAGCGGCGCGGGAATCCGTCCGCCACGGGCAACGAAGGCTTCGCTTCCCTTGTCATGCACCGGCATCACCGGGGCGCTTCCAAGCAAGCCGCCCATTTCCACCCGGTCGCCCACAGCCTTGCCGGGAGCCGGGATGATGCGCACGGCGGTAGTCTTGGAGTTCACCATACCGATGGCCGCCTCGTCGGCGATAATGGCGGAAATCGTGGCAGCGGAGGTGTCACCGGGCACCGCGATCATATCGAGGCCCACAGAGCAGACACAGGTCATGGCTTCCAGCTTGTCCAGCACCAGCGTGCCGGACTCGGCGGCGGCGATCATGCCCTCGTCCTCAGACACGGGGATAAACGCGCCGGACAGGCCGCCAACATGGTTGGACGCCATGACGCCGCCCTTCTTCACCGCGTCGTTCAGCATGGCAAGGGCAGCGGTAGTGCCGTGGGTACCGCAGACCGCAAGGCCAATCTCCTCCAGAATCCGGGCCACGCTGTCGCCCACAGCGGGGGTGGGGGCCAGGCTCAGATCCACGATGCCGAAGGGCACGCCCAGGCGCTTGGATGCCTCTCTGCCCACCAGCTGACCCATGCGGGTGACCTGGAAAGCGGTCTTCTTAATGGTCTCCGCCACCACGTCAAAGGGCTGGCCCTTCACGCTCTGCAAGGCGTGGTACACAACGCCGGGGCCGGACACGCCCACATTCAGTACGCACTCCGGCTCGCCGACACCATGGAAAGCGCCGGCCATGAAGGGATTGTCCTCCACCGCGTTGGCAAACACCACCAGCTTGGCGCAGCCCAAACCATCATTATCTGCGGTCAGTTCGGCGGTTTTCTTCACAATTCGGCCCATTTCCGCAACGGCATCCATGTTGATGCCCGCCCGGGTGGAGCCAACGTTGACGCTGGCACAGACCCGCTCAGTGGCCTTCATGGCCTCGGGAATGGAGCGGATCAGCTTCCAGTCGCTGTCGGTGCAGCCCTTCTGCACCAGGGCGGAGAATCCGCCGATGAAGTTGACGCCGCAGGTTTTCGCGGCGGCGTCCAGCGTCTTGGCGATCTCCACATAGGAATCCGTCTGGCAGGCGGCGGCAACCAGAGAAATGGGCGTTACGGAAATCCGCTTGTTCACAATGGGAATTCCGAACTCCTTCTCAATCTCCTCGCCGGTCTTCACCAGATCCCGGGCACGCTGCGTAATTTTCTTATAGATTTTCGCACAGCAAACGTTCAAATCCACATCGCAGCAATCCAAAAGGCTAATGCCCATGGTGATGGTGCGGATGTCCAGATGACGTTTCTGGATCATATCCTGGGTAGCCAGGATCTCATTGTAATTCAGCATGGGATCACCTCAGATCCGGTGCATGGCTTCAAAGATATCCTCCCGCTGTACGCGGATGGACAAGCCCATCTCCCTGCCCAGAGCGTCCATGTTCGTGACCAGCTCAGCCACGGGCACGTTGCACATGGACACCTCCACCACCATCATCATGGTGAAGTAGCCCTGCATGACGGTCTGGTTGATATCCAGAACATTGACACCAAATCCGGCAAGGGCGGTGCAGACGTTGGCGATGATGCCAACCCGGTCCCTGCCTACAACGGTAACAACTGCTTTCATCGTCTTCTCTCCCATTACACTTCGTAGTCGGCAGCCACGCGGCTGTCCAGCAGATGGAAGAAGTGGGTCTTGGCCTCCTGATGCAGGGGATGGGTGGCATAGGCGGTCAGGGCTTCCTTGCTCTCGAACTCGGAGTACAGGGCGTAGTCCATGCCGTTATAGGCCTGACGAATCTCCATTTTCAGAAGACCCGGAATCTTGCCCACCAGCGGTTCCAGAACGGAGGCGACAATCTTAACCGCTTCCGCCTTATTGACGCCTTCCTTGAATGTGTACAGAACAATGTGCTTAACCATCTGTCTTTTCTCCTGTCGTTTTTTTCTTATTTTGTCTCCAACTCATGACTGTATTGAACAGAGCAGCCTCAAGCCATAATGCCGCGATAACAAAGTCAAACCGATTTTCGTCCCGGAAACCGTAGAACGTCCACAAGGCGGTGCAAAGCAGTTCAATGACGATCAGAAACGTATACATTTCGCTCACATTCTTCGTATGTATAACGCAAAAATGTCACTGTAAAAAACCGGGGCTACGCGCGCAGCCCCGGTATCATTATGAAGCCTTACTCAGCGTCCTCGGCGTTATCCTCCAGCAGAGCGCGGATGGACAGGGAGATGCGCTTATTCTCGGCATCCACATCGGTGATCTTGACCTTGACCTCCTGGCCCTCGGACAGCACATCCTCAGGCTTGCCGATACGGCGGTCAGCGATCTGGGAAATGTGGATCAGGCCGTCCACACCGGGCAGGATCTCAGCGAAAGCACCGAAGGTCATGAGCTTGACAACCTTGGCATCCACCACGTCGCCCACGGCGTAGTTGGTCATGAACTGATTCCAGGGGTTCATCTCGGCGGTCTTGTAGCCCAGAGAAATCTTGTGCTTCTCGGGATCGAAGGAGATAACATACACGTCGATCTCGTCGCCCACCTTCACAACGTCAGCGGGAGTCTTGATGCGGTTCCAGCTCAGCTCGGAGACGTGAACCATGCCGTCCACACCGCCGATGTCCACGAAAGCGCCGTAGGAAGTCAGGGACTTCACGGTTCCGTGGTACTTCTTGCCGACCTCGATTTCGCTCCAGATCTTCTCCTGCGCAGCCTTGCGGGCCTCGGAGGAAACGGCACGGATGGAGCCGATGACACGGCGGCGGGCACGGTTGACCTCGGTGATCTTCATCTGCACGGTCTTGCCCACCATGCCGGTCATGTCGCCGCCCTTGGCGATGCCGGACTGGGAAGCGGGAATGAAGACGCGGATGCCCTTCACATTGGCAACCAGGCCGCCCTTGTTCTCCTCGGTGATGGTGCCTTCCACGGTAGTCTTGTCCTCCACCCACTGGGCTATGTCGTCCCAGACCTTCAGGCCGTCCAGCTTCTTCTTGGACAGCTGCACGGTGCCCTCCTGATCGTTGACACGGACAACGAACACCTCGATCTCGTCGCCAACCTTCAGAATGTCCTCGGGCTTGACGGAAGGATCGGTGCTGACTTCGTCATAAGGGATGTAGCCGGCGTGCTTGGTGCCCAGATCCACCTGAACCTCGGTGTTACCGATACCGGTAACGGTGCCAACGACCTTATCTCCTGTATTTAAAGTCTTGATGGACTGCTCGAGAAGCTCGGCAAAGTTCTCCTCCTGCACAGCCTCAACATTGGTAATTTCGCTCATAGTCTTGTTGACCTCCTTTATAATCCACGCCGGAGTCGACGCTCCGGCAGTGATACCAACATCAGTAGCACCGGAAAAGTCCTCGGCTTTCAGCTCGGCGGCGTTGTCCACCAGAAAGACTTTATCGCAGTGTTCTCGGCAAATCATAGCGAGACGGCCTGTGTTGGAACTGCTGGGGTCTCCGACAACGACCATTGCGTGGCATACTTCACTCAATTCTGCTGCTTCGCTTTGCCTATACTCAGTTGCTCTGCATATTGTATCAAAAATTTTCAAGTTAGTAAACTGTTTTTTTGCAATTTCACAGCACGTTTTCCACAAAGATTCCGTGCTTGTTGTCTGTGAAACTATGCAAATTGCTGAATTCTTCAAGGCGTCATCGGATTCTGCCCATTTTTTCAGGTCCTCCGGGCCGGCAAATACCCGGCAGTCAGAGCACCATCCGGCGATACCCTCCACCTCAGGATGGGTGGGCGTGCCGATGATGATGGGCAGTCTCCCCTCTTCCTCAGCCCTGCTGACGATGGTATGAATGCGTTTGACGAAGGGGCAGGTGGCGTCGATTACTTCCACATTCTGCGCTTCCAGCCGCTCATACACCGTCCGGCTGACGCCATGGGAGCGGATAATCACCGTCTCCCCCGGCAGAGCCTCTTCCGGGGCATTGATAACCCGGATGCCCATTTTTTCAAACTTATCCACCACATGGCGATTGTGGATAATGGGGCCAAGGGTAGCCACCTTTTTCCCGGCCAGGGCAGCCTGCTCCACCAGCTCCACCGCACGGCTGACGCCAAAGCAGAAGCCGGCGCTTTTCGCAACCCGGACGCTCACCCCATCACCTTCTTCGCGATAATCTCCTTCATGGAGGCGATAACCTCGTCAATCCCCATGTCGGAGGTATCCAGCTTGATGGAATCCCGGGTCATTTTCAGGGGTGCCACCTCCCGGTGGGTGTCCTGGTAATCCCGCTGCTGAATTTCCTTCAAAATCTTCTCATAATCCGCCTTCTGCCCCTTTTCCAGCAGTTCCTTGGTACGGCGGCGGGCACGGACCTCGGGAGAGGCCGTCAGGAAAAACTTCACCGTGGCCTTGGGCAGCACCACGGAACCGATATCCCGGCCGTCCATAATGACATCGTGCTGCTCCGCCACCTCCCGCTGCATATCCAGAAGCATATCCCGGACGATTGCATGGGCGGAGATGATGCTGGCCTTCTGGGAGATTTCCTGAGTCCGGATGTCCTTCGTCACGTCCATGCCGTTCATGATCATGTGCTGCACGCCCTCGGCATCATATTCAATGCGGATGGTCAGCTCGTCAATATAGCGGGTGATGCCGTCGATGTCCTTGGGCGAAACACCCCAGAGGTCAAAAAAGTAGGCAACCGTCCGATAAATCGCGCCGGTATCCACATAATGATAGCCCATTTCTGCCGCCAGACGGCGGGCGATGGTGCTCTTGCCCGCGCCGGCAGGGCCATCGATGGCGATGGAAATTTTCTTTGCCATAATAAAACCTTCCTTTTTATCCGTTTCTCAGCTTTGCCAGAGCGGCGGCCTCCCGGGTCACTACCTCCTGAGCGGTCATGCCCAGAAGTCTTCCGGTTTCCTCCGGGCTGACGGGCTTGCCGCCCTCAAGGCCAAAGCGCAGACTCAAGAGCTTTGCATCGGTTTCATCCAGGCCGGACAGCAGATCTCCGATGCGCTGGCGCATCTGGAACAGCGCCGTGTCCTCCACCGCCTGCTCCGCTTCCGGCTCTTCTTCCTCGTCCTCCGGACGGACAGCCTTGTCCAGCATCCGGGCGTTGTCCATCATCTTCCGGACAGTCCGGGCTTCCTCCAGATTCATATGCAGCTCGTCCGCGATTTCCTCAATGGTGGGATTGCGGCCCAGTTCGCCAAGCAGTCGCTCGTCCACCTGCCGGTAGTCCTCCATGGCCCGGCGCATTTTCTGGCCGATGCCGCTGCTGTGAGCCTGCAAAATCACCGCCCTGGCCAGATAAAACCGAATCCAGCGGTCCCGGTGGGCGGCATACGCCCCATCCCGGTAGCAGCCGATGGCCTGCCACAGGCCGAGACTGCCTTCCTGAAACAGATCCATTAGGAGGACTCCGTAGCCCACGTATTCCTGTGCCAATTCGATGACCCGGCTCAGGCCCAGATTGGTAAGCTTCTCCGGGGCATCCCCGGTCTCGGCCAGCTGCTGCTCGTCCCCGCAGACATGAACCGCAGCCACCGCTTCCAGCTACACCCGAAGCGGGGCAGTCGGCTCTAAA
>CAMGCA010000057.1 GCA_946011705.1 uncultured Clostridia bacterium
GGTCAAATCGGTGCCAAGATCCCTCGACGACCCTCGGGATGACACGGTTTTCTTTATCAGATAAAGCACAATTTATCTGACCAGAGAACGATACCGAGCACGCCCAATGGTGTAACGACTACTGCCGGTGTTCGTAACGTATTGTCAGCGGCCACTGGCCGCCGGTCGAGGGGCCCTAAGGATGTGCGATAACCGCCCAGCGTCCGCAACGCATTGCCCGCCGGCGCTGCCGGCCTAGAATTTGCCGCTGGTGCCGGAGAAGCCGTCGGAGCTGTGAGAATGACTGCCGGAGCTGCCGGAATCATTCTTTTCAATCTTATGCCGTACCTCCGTGGTGTGGCTGTAAACATCCCGTTTCCGAGTGATATGGACGTCACCGTGCACATAGTCCAGCGCGCCGGTCTGCTCGTGCACCTTCTTGCGCATCATGGCCCGCTGAATCAGGCAGACGATGAGAGAAATCACCACGCCCAGAATCAGACTCCAGACCCACAGTACGCCGCCGGTAATCCAGCTGTGCCGATCGTAGATGCGTCCCTCCCGGGCCTGCGAAAGCAGATCGTCGGTGTAGGAAAGATAGTTATAAACGCCGTGAAACCAGTCGTCGTCGGCAAAGTCATCCAGAAAGTGCTCGCAGATGTATTCCCGGCCATAATCTGTCAGGGCAGTTTCACCGAAGCCGTGAACGATCAGACAGTAGTCCCGCTCCGCCATGGACAGAATCAGCATTACGCCGTCCTTTCCCTCGCCCATACCGAAGTCGCTGGCAAGGAAAAACTGCCGGGCCACGTTGAAGATATCCGCGTCACCGTAGATCCGGAAATCATCCACGGCCACGAAATACCCGGCGCACTGCCGCTGCGTGGAAATCTCCTGAGCGTAGTCTTCCAGCGTCCAGTACTCCTCATCGGTCAGGAGCCCTGCCGTGTCGAAGACGCAGGATTCCGGGGATTCCGCTGCCGACGCGGGAATTATAAAAAGAAACAGAAGGAGGACTTACACAATAAAAAAAATCAGTCGTTTCATACCGCCGCCTCCTTAACCGAACAGGGACAGGATCATCCGGGTAATGCCGGAAAACCGTAGAACCAGCGTCACAATCAGGGTCAGAACCCCCAGATTCCGCCAGAACAGGCCATTATCCGTGGGCAGCTCTCCCACGAACTTGCCCGTCTGTCCGTTCATGGCAAAGAGATAATTCTCATCCCGCCACTTCGTGGTCAGCATCCACACGGGCAGCAGGGCGTAGTGAGCTTCCTGTTTCTCTACCTTCCCGACGAAGCCCTCAGGAACCACCACCGCGTGGTTAATATCCCGGCGAAGGCAATCTTCCAGCGTCTCCTTGCACCGGGCCTCCATTCTGGGAGCGCTTTCCTCGGCGGACACGTCGTAGCGGTCGGCCAGAAATCCCGGCAGGTAGGCGGCGGCGACGGTCTTTAGCGGGGTATAGGCGCAGTGTTCCAGCGAATCCATGTAGTTGTCGGGCATCTTTTTGGAGCCGTCCACAGGAATCCTGTTAAATTCAGCGCTTCCGGCTCGCTCCACGTTGTAGTGCATGGTCCGTGTAACCTCGTAGTCCCCTTCCCGGAGGGTCACGCTGTCCTGACCCTCATACCTGCCGGAGCCGGATACCGTGGCGTCGAAGAGCCAGAAGGGCACATAGACCCCCTGCACCTTTTCAATGTGGTTATCCGACCGGAACAGCTTGGGAAGATAGCAGTTGCGCTTGCGGTAGTGCTTGTGCAGCGCGGCAACCGCGGCTTCCTTCTCAATTTTGAAGGGGAGCACAAATTCCGGCTTCAGCGCCCCGGACAGCTGTCCGGGAACAACCGAGGGATTTCCGCAGTAGGGGCAGGACGTGGCGGCGGTGGTTTTTTCGGTGATCAGCTCCGCGCCGCAGGCGGGACACTGGTAGGCCCGGAGATTCTCATCCAGATCCCAGGCAGTCTCTTCCGCCCGGGCTTCCGCTTTTTCGGAAGCCTCCGCTGCGACTTTGTCCTTTTCGGCATAGAGTGCCTCCACCTCCGCCACGGAATAGCTGCTTCCGCAGAAATCGCACTGGAGCTTCCCGCTTTCCCCGTCAAACCGCAGCGGCGCGGTACAGGCCGGACATTGGTAGTTGGTAATTTCAGATTCCATAATCTTCCTCCTCAAGAAACCCATGTCATCCTGAGCGAGCGACGCGAGTCGAAGGATCTGCGCATTTCATTGGGCAAATGGAAAAATCGGTGCGAAGATCCTTCGGCTGCGCGGCAGAGCCGCTTCGCTCAGGATGACAGAGTGATTCTATTTATACAACGTCCCCGTCGTCAAAGGGATCGCCGCATTCGGGGCAGAATTTAGGCGGTTTCGTGCCCTTTGGCGGCTCCCAGCCGCACTTGTCGCAGCGGTACTGCGGTACCCCGGCGGGCTTTTTCGCCCCGCACTCGGGGCAGAATTTCCCCTTGTTCACCGAGCCGCAGGCACAGACCCAGCCCTGGTCCTCCGGCTTCTTTGCGCCGCATTCGGGGCAGAATTTGCCGGTGGCCGTGGCGCCGCAGGAGGGGCACTTCCAGCCGCCTGCCGGTGCCGCGGGCGCGGCGGGTGCCGGTGCGGCAGCCTGTTGCTGCTGGGCCATCTGATAGAACTGAGCCGCCGCGTTTCCGCCGGTCTGCTGGGCCATGTTCATGCCCATGAAGCCCAAGGCGGCACCGCCGGCGTTGTTAGCGGCATCCCGCATGGATTGATCCTGAGATCTGGCAAGCTGCTGAGCAGCCATCTGGGGGGTGCGGAAGGCGGTAGCAGACTGATACTGCTGAACCCGCGCCACATCTTCATCCAGAGGCGTCATGCTGGAGATGCCGATGTCCACGATTTCCAGCCCCCGCTTGTCCCGCCATTTTTTGCTTAAGATGTCATTGAGGGTGTCCGCCAGCTCCATGGTGTGCATCTGCAGGGCGCTGTAGCGGATGCCCATTTCGGAAATCCGTCCGAAGGCCATGCCCAGCGCGCCCAGCAGCTCGGAACGAAGCTGTTCGTCCAGCCGGCTGCGGGTATAGGGCTCGGAAATGTTGCCGCAGACATGCTTGTAGAACAGAACCGGGTCGCAGATGCGGTAGGAGAACACGCCGAAGCAGCGAAGGCGCACATCCATATCAAGGCCCACGTTATTGTCCACCACCCGGAAGGGGATGGGGCTGGGTGTACCGTATTTGTTGCCGGTGATCTCCTTGGTGTTGAAGTAATAGATGCGCTGATCCTTGGAAGGCTCTCCGCCGAAGGTAAAGCGCTTTCCGAATTCATTGATAGACTTGCCCAGGCTGTCACCAAAGTTTCCGCTGAAAACACTGGGGGAGGAGGAAGCATCGTAGGTGTATTCGCCGGGCTCGGCGGCAAATTCCACAAGCTTGCCCTGAGCCACGATCATCCTACACTGACCGTCGGCAACCAGAATCACGGAGCCGCTGGTGATGATGTTGTCGCTTCCCTTGTTGTTGATGCTGCGGCGTCCGCCGGACTTTCTGCCCTTCAGAGCCAGAACCCCCTCAGACATCGCGTCACAGGTGAAAAACTCCTTCCATTGATCTGCCAGCACGCCGCCGGCGGCATTCAGACCCGCACGAATCAGTCCCATAATCATTCTCCTTTGCTATATTATGATGGGTTTGCTTCTAATTGCAGTATAGCAAAATCGCGGAGGCATTGCAAGGAAAAATGTTGGGGTTTTTCCTATCATCGAGCGGCTCCGGTCGGGCGGTAGGAAGGATATTTGTCCACTGCCCAGCGTTCCCGACGCGTTGACGGCGGCCGCTGACCGCCGGGAAAATACGTTTTTCCGCCGTTCAGGAACATTTTGGTAGAATGCTGTAAAATATCATCCATCAATCCTGCGGCAATGGTCAGATTGCACAAAGCAATGGTGTTTCCAGACAATCCCAGCCCCGATTTTTGCATAATTGTTCATCAAAAATCGCAGAGAATCTGGAAAATAGCCGGTCAAAACCGGGAGCGTTGGGAGCGCGATGCAATTTTGCACTTGCAAAATTGCAAAAGCATGATATAATGCAGCTATCACGCACTCCGTGAAACGGAGTACACAAGGAGGATAAGGCAATGAAAATGAAGAAGGTTCTCTCCATCGTTCTGGCAGCTATCATGGCAGTGACTCTTCTGGCAGCCTGCGGCGGCAAGTCCGCGACCAAGATGACCATGGGCACTGGCGGCACCTCTGGCACCTACTACGCCTTCGGCGGTGTACTTGGTCAGTACATCAACAACAATGCGGGCATTGAAGTGAACGTGGTTTCCACTGACGGTTCCAAGGCTAACATTGAATCCATCGATTCCGGTGACTATCAGCTGGGAACCGTACAGTCTGATGTTATGGCTTACGCCTGGGCTGGCTCCCGCTCCTTCGAGAGCACTGGCGCCATCGACTCCTTCCGGGTGGTGGGCGGCCTGTACGCCGAGGCGGTTCAGCTGATCACCATGGACCCCAACATCAAGTCTGTCGCTGACCTGGCAGGCAAGAGCGTCTCCATCGGCGCCCCCGGCTCCGGCGTTTACTTCAACGCCATGGACGTGCTCACCGCCGCCGGTCTGACCGAGAATGACATCAAGCCCCAGTACCAGAGCTTCGCAGACAGCTCCGTTGCTCTGATGGACGGCAAGATCGACGCCGCTTTCATCGTGTCTGGCGCTCCCACTGCCGCCATCACCGAGCTGTGCACCACCAATGACGCATATCTGGTGCCCATCGACGGCGCTGTCGCCGACAAGCTGATGGCTGACTGCCCCTTCTACACCACCTACAGCATTCCCGCCGGTACCTATAATGGCCAGGATGCGGATGTGACCACCGTCACCGTTAAGGCCACCCTGATCGTCTCCGCTTCCGCCAGCGACGAGGATGTATACAACCTGACCAAAGCCATCTTCGACAACGTGGACGCCATCGCCGCCGAGAACGGCAAGGGCAAGGAGCTGAGCGTTGAGAACGCAACCTCCGGTATGTCCGCTCCCTTCCACGCCGGAGCCGCCAAGTACTACGCTGAGAAGGGCGTCACCGTGGAGACCAAGTAATCCCGGCGCTTTCATAGCAACGCATCATCTGGCTGCGGCGAGCATTTCGCCGCAGCCAATTCGCAAATATTGCAGGGCGGAGGAAAAGCCCCCGCGCAGTGGGGGAGCCTGCTCCCTTATCGAAATTGACAATTGAAAATTGACAATTTGGGAATCACCTATGGGAAAAGAGGGAAATAATTTTTGAACAAGCGGCCAGCTGCTGCTTTCATTTCAATTTATCCCGAAGGGATACCACAATTGTCAACTGTCAACTGTTAATTGTCAATTCATCCCGTACCATACGATAATTGTTTTTAATTTGCGGCGCGATATGGCAGCCCGCGTCTGAGGAATATTTGGAAGGAGATTGAGTATGGCGTTATTCAAGAAAAAAACAAAGCCGGAAGAGCCCATGGACTTAGCAGCGGTCATGAAGAAATTCGACCAGGAATCCAACGTCCGGGTCTGGGAGGGAAAGCCCCGTATCGCGGTGAACTGCGTGCTGGCGGCCTTCTCTCTGTTCTGCCTGTATGTGACGCTGTTCGCAAGCTGGCTGGAGGAGCTGCGGCTGACCACCTTTGTGGCGTGGATCGTGTTCCTGGGCTTTCTGGTGTTTCCCGCAAGAAAGTCCCACCACAGAAAAAACCACATCCCCTGGTATGACATCCTCGCCATGGTGCTGGGCACCGGGGCGTTTCTGTACTTCTCCTTCAACGCGGTGTCCATCATTCAGCAGGGTACCCGGTTCGCCCCCTACCAGATCGTCATTGGCATCATCGGCATTCTGACTCTGGCGGAGGTCTGCCGCCGCAGCGTGGGCCTGCCCATTCTGATCGTGGCGGGGTGCTTCCTGGCCTACGCTCTGATCGCGGGCCTCAGCAATCCCACCCTGTGGGGCAAGCTCAATTATATTGTGCGCTACCTGTTCTACAGCAAGGAGGGCATTCTCTCCACCCCCATCAACGTCTGCTCCAAGTTTATTGTAGTGTTCATTATTTTCGGCGCGTTCCTGGAGCGTACCGGCATCGCGGACTTCTTTATCAGCATCTCCAACGCGGCGGTGGGCTGGATGTCCGGCGGCCCTGCCAAGGTGGCTGTTGTGGTCAGCGCCATGGAGGGCATGGTTTCCGGCTCCTCCGTTGCCAACACCGTTGGCTCCGGTTCCGTCACCATCCCGCTGATGAAGAAAACCGGCTATAAGCCGGAGTTTGCCGCTGCGGCCGAGGCCTCCGCCTCCACCGGCGGTCAGATCATGCCCCCCATCATGGGCGCCGCCGCCTTCCTGATGGCGGACTACGTCCAGCTGCCCTACAGCCAGATTGTTCTGAAGGCAATTCTGCCTGCGGTGCTCTACTTTGCGGGTATTTTCATCGCGGTGCATCTGGAAGCCAGGAAATCCGGTCTGCGGGGTCTGCGCAAGGATGAGCTGCCCAAACTGCGGCCCCTGCTGAAGCAGGTCTACCTGCTGCTGCCGCTGGTGCTCCTGATTTATCTGGTCAGCAGCAGCACTAGGAGCATCCAGTACGCCGCCGCCATTGCCATCGTAGCCGCGATTTTCGTGTCCATCTTCAACAAAGATCACCGCCCCACCCCCATGCGGCTGCTGGAGGCGCTGGCTGCCGGCGGTCAGGGTACCATCACCGTTGCCGCGGCCTGCGGCATTGCCGGTATCATCGCCGGCACCATCACCATGACCGGCCTTGCCAACATGATGATCAACGGCATCGTAGCCCTGGCGGGGAATCAGGTGTTCATCGCCCTGTTCCTGACCATGCTGTGCTGCATCGTGCTGGGCATGGGCGTTCCCACCACCGCCAACTACTGCATCATGGCAGCCACCTGTGCCCCGATTCTGATTCGGATGGGTGTCCCTGCCGTTGCCGCCCACTTCTTCGTGTTCTACTTCGGCATCGTCGCCGACCTGACGCCCCCCGTGGCGCTTGCCGCCTATGCCGGTGCGGCCATTGCCCAGGCGAATCCCATGAAGACCGCTCTGACTTCCACTAAGCTGGCCATTGCGGCGTTTATCGTGCCCTACGTCTTTGCACTGAATCCCGCCATGCTGCTGATCGATACCACGGTGGGGCAGGTGATTCTGATCTGCGCGACCTCTCTGATCGGTATTTTCGGCGTGTCCGCCGCGTTGGAGGGCTACCTCAAAACCCATATGGCCTGGTATGAGCGGATCGCCTGCTGCGCCGGCGGCCTGATGCTGATCTTCCCCGGTGTGACCACCGATGTCATCGGCGTGGCGATGGTTGCGCTGGTGTTCTTCCTGCAGTTCGCTGCCGTCAAAAAGACCGGACAGCTGCCTGCCTCGGCGGAATAATCGAATCGCGAAAACCGGACGGCAAGGTTTGCCGTCCGGTTTTTCCGGAAGCATCCTTGCGCAACCTGGGCTGCGCAGACCGAAAAAGTGCGATTTTTCCGGAAATTTTCCTTTACTTTTGGGCAAGCTTATGATATTATCAAAAGGCTGGCGTGAGCCAGAGGATTTTTTATGCCCGCCGCTCAGTCGTGGGAAAACGCCAATCCGGCACTCCACTGGGCCCCTACTTGGCGGACGGGAATTGTATTGAAAGGTGGAAAACACAATGATTCAGAAGGAAAAGAAGACCCAGGTCATCCTGGAGAACGCTACCCACGAGGGCGACACCGGTTCCCCCGAGGTTCAGGTTGCCATCCTGACCGCCCGCATCAACGAGCTGACCGAGCACCTGCGTACCCACAAGCACGACAACCACTCCCGTCGTGGTCTGCTGATGATGGTCGGTAAGCGCCGCAAGATGCTGGACTATCTGGCCAACAAGGACATCAACCGCTACCGTGCTCTGATCGCCAAGCTGGGTATCCGTAAGTAAGTTATTTGAAAGGGCGACGGACACCGTCGCCCTTTCTTGAGTCCCTCGGGAGAATTTTAGCAGTTGAAAGGGCTGCCGACACTTCGGCATTCGTTTCAAGTGCTAAACCTCCCGAACCACAAATGTATTAAGGAGGTTTTTTCGTGATTACCCATAAGCAGTATCCCAACCATCATGTTTATGAAATGGAAATCGGTGGCCGTCCCTTCACCGTGGAGACCGGTAAGGTTGCCGAGCTTGCCAACGCCGAGTGCATCTGCCGCTACGGTGACACCGTGGTGCTGACCACCTGCACCTGCAACCCCATCCCCAAGGCCGGCATCGACTACTTCCCCCTGACCATCGAGTTTGAGGAGCGGATGTACGCCGTGGGCCGCATCCCCGGCTCCTTCAACCGCCGGGAGGGCAAGCCCTCCGAGCGGGGCATCCTGAACAGCCGGATCATCGACCGGCCCATGCGCCCCCTGTTCGACGAGGAGCTGCGCAACGACACCGTTGTGACCTGCACGGTTCTCGCCAACGACTACGACAACCCCGTTGAGATCGTCGCCTCTCTGGGCGCTTCCATCGCCATCGCTTCCTCTGATGTGCCCTGGAACGGCCCCGTGGCTACCACTAACGTAGCTCACCTGAATGGGAAATATATTATCAACCCCTCCGCTGACGAGCGGGCCGCCTGCGACTGCTTCGTGTGCATCTCCTCCACCTTCGAGAAGGTGGTCATGATCGAGACCGAGGCAAACGAGGCTCCCGAGTCCGTTGTCCTGGAGGCCATCCGTCTGGCCCACGAGACCAACATGGAGATCGTCAAGTTCATTAACTCCATCGTGGCTGAGATCGGCAAGCCCAAGTTCACCTTCGAGAAGGCCGCCGTCAACCACGAGCTGCTGGACGACCTGATGAACTATGGTCTGAACCAGATTGAGTACGCTCTGGACACCGACGACAAGAACGTCCGGGAAGAGCGTCTGACCGCCGCCCGTCTGGATTTCCAGGAGAAATTCGGCGAGAAGTACGAGGACTTCGAGACCCACATCGAGGTCTGCCTGTACAAGATGCAGAAGAAGGTCGTCAAGAAGTGGCTGCTGCAGGGCAAGCGTGTGGACGGCCGCGGCATGGACGACATCCGTCCTCTGGACGCTGAGGTGGGCGTGCTGCCCCGGGTTCACGGCTCCGGCCTGTTCTCCCGTGGTCAGACCCAGGTGCTCTCCATCTGCACCCTGAACACCCTGTCCGCTGCTCAGAAGCTGGACACCATCTACCCCGAGGAAACCAAGCGCTATATCCACCACTACAACTTCCCCGCCTACTCCACCGGCGAGGCCCGGGCCGCCCGCTCCACCTCCCGCCGGGAGATCGGTCACGGCGCGCTGGCGGAAAAGGCTCTGCTGCCCGTGATCCCCAGCGTGGAGGAGTTCCCCTACGCCATCCGTGTGGTGTCCGAGGTGCTTAGCTCCAACGGCTCCACCTCTCAGGGCTCCATCTGCGGCTCTACTCTGGCTCTGATGGACGCCGGCGTGCCCATTAAGCGGCCCGTCGCCGGCATCTCCTGCGGCCTGATCTCCGACCCGGAGACCCGCGAGTGGAGAACCTTCACCGACCATAAGGGTGGTGCGGCCTTACACGTCGCGCGTGACTT
>CAMGCA010000058.1 GCA_946011705.1 uncultured Clostridia bacterium
GCTCCTTTGGAAAGCACAGTGGTACTTCCTGCTTGTAGTTTAATTTTATTCATCCCGAAGGGATACCACAATTGTCAATTGTTCATTGTTAATTGTCAATTGAATTCCCTTTTTGCTGAGCAAATCCGATAAGCACAAAACTTTAAGTCCGAAAGGAAGTCATCTCCATGAGTCAGAAACCGAAAATCCAATATGTTGGTCAGTTTTACATTCATGGAAGCGAGGCCCGCCAGCTGGAGCTTCAGGAAAAGAAGAAGCAGGCAAAAAGCAAACTCCCTCTGGAGCGGCTGCGGAAAATTGAGGTTGTCTATCTGGACCCGGTGGCGATCTTCGGCATCGTCACGGCTCTCGTGATGCGGACGGGACGACTGGAAGGAATATCGGGTCATGTCCAACTACGTCTCCCGGCTGAACAGCGAGAACGCCGAGCTGCAGGCCGATTACCGCTCCCAGTACGATCTGGAGGACATTCGTATCAAGGCCCAAGCCCTGGGCATGGTTCCCAAGTCGGACTTGGAAGTCCGGACGGTGTACGTCACGATTCCGCAGCCCGAGCCGGAGATGACCTGGCTGGAGGAGCTCCAGTGGTTCCTCAGCGGCCTGTTTGCATAATCGGTCACCGGCCCCATACAATGATGATATAAGCTGCGATGGGCGGCGAGGGTTTCCCTTGCTGCCCATTGTTGGCAATGTCAGGGGGGCGGAGGATGGAAAAGAAGTATGACCGGCTGCGGCTCAACACAGGACAGCACAGGCGGGTGATGCTGGCGGCGCTGGTGCTGGGCTTTGCGGCATTCCTGCCGGTGGGAGCGCGGCTGTATGGCCTGATGATCCGGGACTATGATTATTACGCGAATCTCGCTCTGCGCAATCAGACCCGCACCACCTCGGTCATGGCCCGGCGGGGGGACATCTTTGACCGGAATATGGAGCTGCTGGCGTCCTCGGTGACGGTGGAGAACGTGTATCTGGACCCCCACGAACTAAAGCAGTCCAAGGCGGATATTGACGACCTGTCCCGGACGCTGGGGGAAATTCTGGAAAAGGATCCGGCGTGGATTGCGGGGCAGGCCGGGGATACCCGCAAGCGCTATAAGCAGGTGGGGGCCTCCGTTGACAAGGAAACCGCCGGGAAAATCCGGGACTACATCAATTCGAAAAGCATTTCCGGCATCCATCTGGAGCCCACCTCCAAGCGGGTGTACCCGCAAAGCAGCCTTGCTGCCCAGGTCATCGGCTTTACCAATTCCTCCGGCGACGGTTGCGAGGGGGTGGAGGCCGCCTATGATGGATTTCTCTCTGGTAGGACGGGCCGGGTCATCACAACCAAGGGCAACAATGAGATGGATATGCCCTTTTCCTATGAGAACTATGTCTCCGCCCGGCAGGGGGACAGCGTGGTGCTGACGCTGGACGCCACGGTGCAGGCGTGTCTTGAAAAGCGGATGAAGGAGGCTATTGCACGGTATGACGTGCAGAACGGGGCCTTTGGACTGGTGATGAACTGCAAGACCGGGGAAATTCTGGCCATGGCCACCCTGGGCAGCTACGATCCCAACAATTACCTGGAAATCGCCGACCCGGAGATAGCGTCGCAGCTGGAAAATCAGCGCCTGAGTTACCTCTCCCTACAGCCGGACAGCGCGGAATACGCCGACGGGCAGAAAGCCTACACCGAGGCTCTGTCTGCCGCCAGGCTCAGGCAGTGGCGTAACCGGGTGCTGTCCGACGGCTATGAGCCTGGCTCTACCTTCAAGGTTCTGACCATGGCGGCGGCCCTGGACTGCGGGGCCATCGACCTCAATACCAGCTTTCACTGTTCCGGCTCGGAGCAGATTCCGGGCCGTGCCCAGCGGCTCCACTGCTGGCGCTCCGCGGGCCACGGGGCGGAGAAAACCCCTCAGGCCCTGCAAAATTCCTGCAACATCGCCTTTGCCCACATTGCCCTGAAGCTGGGCGGGGAGCGGTTTTATGAGTACATTCAAAAATTCGGAATTCTGGAAAAAACCGGCATCGATCTGGCAGGGGAAAGCAAAGGCGTGTTTTTTGACAAAGCGCTGGTCACCAACACCGACAAATGGGGCACCGCCTCCCTGACCTCCGGCTCCTTCGGCCAGACCTTCAAAATCACCCCCTTGCAGCTGGTGCGTGCCATTTCCTCCGTGGTCAACGGCGGCAAATTGCTGGAACCCTACATCGTTTCAGAAATCATCGATGCCGATGGGAATACCGTCATGCAGGCGGAGCCGACCATCGTTCGGCAGACCATTTCCAAGGAAACCACCGACACCATGCGCACGCTGATTGAATCCGTGGTCACCGAGGGCACGGCGAAAAACGCCAAGGTGGCGGGCTTTTCCATCGGCGGCAAAACCGGCACCAGCGAGAAAATCGATGTATTTGACGAAAACGGCCAGCGGGTGCTGGATAAGATTGTGTCCTTTGTGGGCATCGCGCCTATGGACGATCCGGAGTACATCGTGCTGGTGGCGCTGGACACCCCATCCCGCCAGACGGGCATCTACATTTCCGGCGGCGTCATGGCGGCACCCACCGTGGGAGCCGTGATGGCGGACATTCTGCCCTATCTGGGAGTGGAGCGGCACTATTCCGAGGGGGAAGAACAGGGAAAAGAAATTGTGTTGGAGAAATATATCGACTTGACAGGAAAGGATGCAGCGAGTAAACTAAAAAGAATGGGTCTGACGGCGCAATTTGTCGGAACCGGGGAAACCGTGACGGCTCAGATCCCCGAACCAGGCCAGGTGGTGCCCGGCGGCAGTCAGGTGCTGCTGTACCTGGGGCAGACCCCGGCGGAGGAAACCGTGGAGGTTCCGGATTTTGCTGGCATGAACCGCCAGCAGGCCAGCGACGCCGCGGGAAAGCTGGGGCTGTATGTCCTGGTCACAGGCAACGATGAGGTTTCCATGCAGGTTACCGTGACGGCCCAGAGTGTCCCAAAGGGGGAGAAGGTTCCTGTGGGCA
Organism: uncultured Clostridia bacterium; assembly: GCA_946011705.1. Taxonomy (GTDB): domain Bacteria; phylum Bacillota; class Clostridia; order Oscillospirales; family Oscillospiraceae; genus Faecousia. The sequence continues at coordinate 2,986 of CAMGCA010000058.1, forward strand.
CCACGATTACACTGGAATTCACCGACACAGCGGCACGGGATTGACCGTGCCCGGGAGGATTTGAATATGAAGCTGAGAGAATTATTGAGAGATATTGCGGTTTTGGCGTGTAATGCGGATCTGGAAGCGGATATCACCGCCATTTGCTACGACTCCCGGAAGGCGGAGCCAGGCTGCCTGTTTGTGGCGGTGACCGGCTTTGCCGCCGACGGCAATCGGTTTATGCCCATTGCTATGGAAAAGGGAGCCGCAGCGGTGGTCACTGCCAAAAAGCCCGCCAGGGACATTCCCTATATACTGGAAGAGTCCGACCGGCTGGCGCTGGCGCTGCTGGGCTGCAATTTCTATGGCCGCCCCGCAGAGTCCATGACCATGATCGGTATTACCGGCACCAACGGCAAAACCTCCTCCACCTTGCTTCTCAAGCAGGTGCTGGAAAAGACCCTGGGCGCAAAAGTGGGCCTTGTCGGCACCATGGCGAACATGATCGGCGAGGAAATCATCCCCACGGAGCGCACCACTCCGGAGAGCCTGGATTTGCAGGCACTGTTCGCCCGGATGCGGGATTCCGGCTGCACCCATGTGGTCATGGAGGTGTCCAGCCACGCCCTGACATTGGAGCGTGTGGGCGGTATCCACTTTGATGTCGCGGCTTTCACCAACCTGACGGAGGATCATTTGGACTTCCACAAGACCATGGATGCCTACTGTGAGGCCAAGGCAGAACTGTTCCGCCGCTGTGATAAAGCGGTTGTCAACGCTGACGACGGCTATGCGGGCCGGATTTTGGCGGCTGCCGCCTGCCCGGTGCTGACGACTTCTGTAATCACCAAAGAGGGCCTTCACGCGGAAAATGTGGAGCTGCACGCCGAGGGCATTTTCTTCACGGCGGTTTACGAAGGGGAGCGGGAGCAGGTCAGTCTGCCCATTCCCGGCAGGTTCACGGTGTACAACGCCCTGACGGTGCTGGGCGTTGCCCGTCAGCTGGGCATCTCCCTTCACGACTGCGCTCAGGCCTTGCGAACTGCCGAAGGGGTCAAGGGCCGGGTAGAGGTGGTTCCCACCCCGGGTACGCCCTACAGCGTGCTCATCGACTACGCCCATACCCCCGACGGACTGGAAAACGTCCTGCGATCTGTCCGGGATTTCTGCAAGGGCCGCCTGATTTCCGTCTTCGGCTGCGGCGGCGACCGGGACCCCATGAAGCGGCCCATTATGGGCAAAATCGGCGTGGAACTGTCGGATATCGCCATTATCACCTCCGACAATCCCCGCACGGAAAACCCCATGGCCATCATCGAAGATATCCTGAAAGGGGTAAAACCGGAATTTGGGGAATATATTGTTATGGAAGACCGCCGCAAGGCCATCAGATACGCTATGGACATTGCGGAAAAAAATGATATAATTGTCCTGGCAGGCAAAGGACACGAAACCTATCAGGACATCGGCGGGCAGAAGCATCACCTGGACGAGCGGGAGGAAGTTGCTGCCCACCTGAAGGAATTGAGGATTTAATATGGCAAAAATTACACTTCGGGACGCCGCCCAGTGGTGCGGCGGAACGGTGGAAGAAAAATACGCGGATGTGGTCTTTGACGGCGCGGGCAACGATACCCGCAGTCTTCAGATGGGTCAGCTGTTCATCGCCCTGCAGGGGGCGCGGGATGGGCATGATTTCATCCCGGCCGCCATGGAGCGGGGGGCGGCAGCGGTGCTGTGTAGCCGCAAGGTGGGGGACTACCCCGCCATCCTTGTGGGTGACCCTCGCATGGCTCTGGGCGACATCGCCCGGGAAGCCCTGAAGCGCATCGGCGCCAAGGTGGTGGCGGTTACCGGCTCCGTGGGCAAGAGCACCACCAAGGAGATGATAGCCTCGGTGCTGTCCGGCGCCTTCCGGGTCAGCAGGACCCCGGCCAATCACAATAACGACATCGGAATGCCCATGGCGATTCTGGATATGCCGGAGGATACCGAGGTGGCGGTGCTGGAAATGGGCATGAACCATTTCCGGGAGATTGCCTACCTGTCGGGTATTGCCCACCCGGATGTGGCGGTCATCATCAACATCGGCACCATGCACATTGAATTTCTTGGCACGCAGCAGGGCATCCGGCAGGCAAAGCTGGAAATCCTGGAGGGCATGACTCCCCAGGGAATGCTGCTGCTCAACGGTGACGACACCATGCTGCGGTATCTGGACATGGTTCCCAAGCAGAGAATCACATACTTTGGCAAAAGCGAGGGCTGCGATGTCCGGGCGCTGGATGTAAGCCAGTCTGAGGGCACCCTCCGCTTTACCGTGGAGGCCGGACGGCTGACCTTCCCGGTGGAAATGCAGCTGGAGGGCGAGCACTATGTGGCGGACGCCCTGGCGGCAGTGACCGTGGGGCTGAAGCTGGGGGTTCACCCGGACAAGATCCGGCAGCGGCTGGAGTCCTTCCGGAATATGTCCGGGCGGCAGGAGATTTTCCAGGCCAGGGGCTGCACCATCATCAACGACTGCTACAACGCAGGCCCCGAGTCCATGGCGGCGGCGCTGAATGTACTGGGCAACCGCCCCGGCAGGCACATCGCGGTGCTGGGGGATATGCTGGAGCTTGGAGACTGCGCCCCGGCGGAACACTATAAGATTGGTCGGATCGCGGCGGAAAAGGCGGACATGGTTTTCGCCTACGGCCCCCATGCCGGGCGGGTTCTGGATGGCACCATCACCGGCGGTATGCCGGATACCATGGGCAAAGCCTATGAAAGCCGGGAGGAACTGGCGGCGGCGCTGAACCGGGTGGTAAAACCCGGCGATGTCATCCTGTTCAAGGCCAGCCGTGGGATGCACCTGGAAAAAGTGCTGGAAGCGTTCCTGAAAGAGTAGAGATAACGGAGGACAACTTATGACACGTATTCTGATTACCGGTGTGGTGGGCTGCGCTCTGAGCTGGGCCCTGGGTCATTTCCTTCTGCCGGTACTGCACGCACTGAAGGCCGGCGCTTCCATCCGGGAGATCGGCCCCACCTGGCATAACAACAAGACCGGCACCCCTATCATGGGCGGCCTCATGTTCATTTTCGCGTCCATACTGTGTCTTATGGGCAATCTCCCTTCCATGACGGACTATTCGGTATTTTTCGTGCTGGTGCTGGGGCTGTGCCATGGCTTCATCGGCTTTCTGGACGACTTCACCAAGATTCGTCACCACCGGAATCTGGGCCTGACCTCTTTGCAGAAGGCCATGCTGCAAATGGCGGTGTCTGCCCTGTTCCTGTACGCCATGTATAAGGCCGGGGTCATGGATACCCATCTGTACATCCCCTTCTGGAACAGAAGCTTCGACCTGCACCCCATCGTCTACATTTTCTTCGCCATGTTCGTCATGGTGGGCTGCGTCAATTCCGTGAATCTGACCGATGGCGTGGACGGCCTGTCCAGCTCCGTGACGCTGCCGGTGATGGTGTTCTTCACGGCGGCATCCTGCGCCCTGGGGAAATACGATCTGGCGCTGCTTCCCGCGTCTTTAGTGGGCGGACTGATGGCCTACCTGACCTACAACTGGCACCCCGCCAAAGTGTTCATGGGAGACACCGGCTCGTTGTTTCTGGGGGGCGTGGTCTGCGCCATGGCCTTCGCCTTGGAGATGCCCCTGATTCTGATTCTGGTGGGCTTTGTCTATATCTGCGAGACCATGTCGGATATTTTACAGATTTCCTACTTCAAAATGACCCACGGCAAGCGCCTGTTCAAGATGGCTCCCATCCACCACCATTTCGAGATGTGCGGCTGGAAGGAAGAAAGAATCGTTCTGAGTTTTGCGGGCGTGTCGGCGATCATGTGCGTTCTGGCCTGGTTCGGCATATCCGGTTTGATCGGATAAAGGAACAAACTGTCATTGCGCACCAGTGACCGATGTCACTGGTGCGGCAATCCCCCGGATAAACGGGGTATTGGAAAGGAGCTTCCTATGGCAGGAGAACGGATTCTCCATGCCAAAGAGGAACGCCGCCTGCTGCCAAAGCGGGCGGGGAACACGGTGGACTATCCCTTCGCGTTTCTGGTGCTGCTGCTTCTGGCGGTGGGGCTGACCATGCTGTATTCCGCCAGCTACGCCCAGAGCGAGTATGACACCGGCTATGAAATTTCTACCAAATATCTTCAAAAGCAGGGGGCCTGCGCCCTGATTGGACTGGCGGCCATGTTCTTTTTCAGCCGGATTCCGGTAAGAATGTGGTATCGCTTTGCTTGGCACCTGTACGGCATCAGCATTGTGCTGCTGCTGTCGGTGCTCGTCATCGGGCAGGAGGTCAATGGGGCGAAACGCTGGATTAACCTGGCGGGCATTCAGTTTCAGCCCTCCGAGGTGGCAAAATTCACCATGATTGTCCTGTTCGCGCGGCTTACCCGGCTGTTCGGGCAGGACGCCAAGCGGTTTCGCTACGGGGTGCTGGGCTTCGGCGGGGCGCTGATGGGCATTCTGGTGCCGCTGGCGCTGGAAAAGCACCTTTCCGCGATTATGCTGATGGGCATGGTGGCGGTGGTCATGATGTTCGTGGCGGGCACCAGTCCCAAGTGGCTGCTGGCCGGGGCCGCTGCCGCTGCGGTGTTTGTGGTCATCTACATCAGCTTCATGGGCTATGCCGGTGACCGGGTCACGGCCTGGCTCCACCCGGAGCAGGATCCGGGAGATACGGGTTATCAGATTTTGCAGTCCCTCTACGCCATCGGCTCCGGCGGGCTGTTTGGACTGGGCTTCGGCAAGTCCCGGCAGAAATACCTGTACCTGCCTTTTCAGTATAACGACTATATTTTCGCCATCTGCTGCGAGGAGCTGGGCCTCATCGGGGCCCTGGCCATTATCGCATTGTTCTGCGTGACCATTCTGCGGGGCTACTGGATTGCGTTGCACGCGGTGGACCGGTTTTCCACGGTTCTGGCTGCGGGTCTTGTAACGCTGATTGCGGTGCAGACCATATTGAATCTTTGCGTCGTCACGAACCTGCTTCCCTCCACCGGAATCGCGCTGCCGTTCTTTTCCTACGGTGGCACAGCGCTGGCGGTAAATTTGGGGGAAATGGGTATCGTTTTACAAATATCACGGTTTCGAAACCATAGAAAACTTCAGGAGGAACCCCTATGAACCTGATTTTTACCTGCGGCGGTACCGCGGGCCATATTAACCCTGCCATCGCCGTGGCAAATCAGATGCGGGAAAAATACCCGGACTGCAGGATTCTCTTCATCGGCGCGGAAGGCCACATGGAGGAAAAACTGGTGCCCCAGGCGGGGTACGAGGTCATGTGCCTGCCCGGCTCCGGCCTGAGCCGGAAGCTGAATCTTGCGGGCCTGAAACAAAATATCCACGCGGTGAAGTGCGTTCTGGGCGCGGTGGCCCGATGCAAAAAGATCATCCGGGACTTTCAGGCCGACGCGGTCATCGGCACCGGCGGCTATGCCAGCTTCCCGGCGCTGTACGCCGCCCAGTCCATGGGCATCCCCACCTGCGTCCACGAGAGCAACGCCGTCCCAGGCGTGACCACCAAGCTTGCCGCCAACCGGGCCACCCGGGTGCTGGTTGCTTTTGAGGAAAGCGTCCGGTATTACAAGCACCCGGAAAAGGTGGAGGTGGTGGGAATGCCCGTGCGGAAGGAATTTCTGTTCACCACGAAGGAGCAGGCCCGGCAGGCGTTGGGACTATCCGGGCAGGTGGTGGTCTCTGCCTTCGGCTCCCAGGGCGCCAAGGTCATGAACGAGACCATCGCCGATATGCTGCCCCTGGAGCAGGCCGACGGCTTTCCCTTCCACCACATACACGCCACGGGCAGCTTCGGGAAGGACTGGATGCCCAAACGGGTGAAGGACAACGGCGTGGACTATGAAAGCTGTTCCGCTCTCGACATTCGGGAGTATATTTACGATATGCCCATCGTGCTGACCGCCGCGGATGTGGTCATCGGACGGGCAGGCTCCGCCACCTGCAATGAGATTGCCGCGGCAGGAACGCCCTGCATTCTCATTCCCTCTCCCAACGTGACCAACAACCATCAGGAGAAGAATGCCCGGCTGCTGGAAGCGGGGGGCGGCGCGGTGGTGCTGCTGGAAAAGGACTGCACCCCGGAGCGGCTCTACGGTCTGATCCGGGAGCTGCTGGCGGATGAGACCCGCCGGGCGGATATGGCCCGGAAGCTCCACGCCCAGATGAAGCTGGACGCGACGGATCGCATCTGCGCCATCGTGGAGGAGCTGACCCGGCACTAATTCGGAGGAAACTTATGGATACAACACAAAAGCAGCGGCAGGAGCCCCAGAACCGCCGCCCACCGGAAACCGGAACGCCCAAGCGTACCCGCCCTGAAGGAACGAAAGAAACCCGGCGTCCGGCCCGACCGGAGGGGGAAGGACGGGAAAGACAGGCCGGCCAGAGCGCCCAGCGTCCCCGGCCATCCGGGGAGCGCCGCCGCCCATCGGAAGAAACCACGGACCGACCCCCGCGTCCGGCCGCGCCGGCGGAACCAGCCACACCGGCACCGCGGCCCCCGCGCCCTGCCGCC
>CAMGCA010000059.1 GCA_946011705.1 uncultured Clostridia bacterium
TGCGTCACTGGCAGGTCCGAAAACCGGATGAACCCCGCCCGACGGAACACGGTCTGCTCCACGCCGAGGAGCGTTTGGCCGCAGTTTGCCGCCGTCAGCTCCTCCACCGGCAGGCCGGATTCCGTTTCGTAGGCCTTGAATTCCCCCAGGGGCACCCGGCGGCGGGTGGTGCGCTCGATGGTAATGTCCCGGCCGTTCCAGTTCAAGTCAATCCGCCCGGACATGGGACTGCCCGACCAGGGCTGGTAGCGCTCCTTGTCCGCCAGAGCGGTTTTTGTAGTTTTTGCCCGGGTGTCCAGTCCGTAGAGCATGGCCATGAGGAAGGCACACCAGGTACTCTTGCCCCACTCGTTGGGGGCGGTGATGATGTTCAGCCCCGGCTCCAGCGTCAAAGTCTCATGCTCCAGCTTGCCGAAGGTGGCGGTCATTTTGTAGATTCTCACAGCGTGACCTCCCTTCCGCTCAAGAGTTTTCTGGAAATCTCCGCCGCCAGTTGAATTTGTCTCGCGTTTTCCGGTTCTTCCTCCATGCGGCGGTGGAGCAGCTGATAGTACATTCCCTCAAGGGTGTCGGCGTCCGTGTTCTCCCACAGATCCATGGGCGGCTCCGTTTTGTCCAGTAAAAAAAGGTTGGGAAAATCCGGGAATTCCTTATAAACCGACTTGATATCCACATCGGCGTTGCCGGTGAGGGCGATGCGGTAAAAGTCCGGGCTTCCCTGAGGCGGCAGCAGGCTCTCCAGAGCGGCTACGGCATCGGCTCCTACGTCCGCTTCCAGGTCATAAAAGCGGATGGTGTCAAGGCTCACGGCCTGCACCTTCGCCTCGTCCTCCAGCGTCACGACGCACACGCCCTTGTCTCCGGTTTCGTCCCAGCCCCGGCCCATGGGGCAGCCGGGCCAGACGCACAAAGTGTTCCCTGCCCGGAAGGCTCCGGCCTTATGGATGTGGCCCAAAGCCAGGTAGGTTAGGCCTGATGCCTTGACCTGCCCAGCGGTAACGGGGTTGTAGGGGGATTCCCGCTGGGTGGGGTCGCCGTGGAGAACGGCGATTTTGTATTGTTCTTCGCCCTCGGCATGAAAACCCTCCAGCAGGGGCGGGCAGTCCATGCTCCGGAAGCCAGCACCGTAAACCCGGCAGGACAGGTCTTCCAGAACCGCCGATTCCAGAGCACCGGTGAAAACGTGCACATTTTCCGGCCAGGTTTCTGCCAGCCAGGGGCCGCCGGAGGCACAGAAGTCGTGATTGCCCGGGGAGATGAACACCGGCACGCCGCAGCGGGCCAGAGCCTCTTTCAGAATATCGATGGAATCCCGGTTTGGCTGTCCGTCAAAAATGTCGCCTGCCAGCAGCATGAGGTCACAGTTTTCCCGCCGACACAGGTCGGCGATTTTTCCGGGGAGCGATTTCTGCTGCTGCCTCAAAAGCTGGCGCTGAGCTTCGGAAAACCCAGCGAAGGGGGAATCCAGATGCAGGTCAGCCGCGTGTAAGATTTTCAGTCCCATTCGTCCACTCTTTCCGCCTTGCGGCACAGTCCGGTGGCGCTGTCAATGGTAAACAGCGCCGCCTCCATTTTGGTGGGGCCATCGGCCCAGCGGTAACGCTCGGTCAGATCGCCCCGGAATTTGGCGATGGATAAGTCCGGCCGGATTCCCAGAATGGAATCTCTGGGGCCGGTCATGCCCAGGTCCGTGACATAGCCCGTCCCCTTTGGCAAGACACGGGCATCCGCCGTGGGCACATGGGTGTGGGTGCCCCACACGGCGCTGACCCGGCCATCCAGCAGATAACCCATGGCCAGTTTTTCCGAGGTAGCCTCGGCGTGCATCTCCACCAGAATGATTTTTGTATCAATTTCCTTGAGAATTTTGTCGATCATTAGGAAGGGGTTGTCCGGGCCGTAGTCCATATTGCACCGGCCAATCAGGTCGATGACAGCCACGGGGCCTGCCTTGGTATCAAACACCCGCCAGCCCCGTCCGGGCACCTGGGGGGCGTAGTTGGCGGGCCGCAGAATCTGGGGGCAGTCCTCCATGTAGTCCACGATCTCCCGCTTGGCCCAGGTGTGGTTGCCCATGGTGATCACATCCGCCCCGGCGTCCAGAATGTCCTCCGCCTGATGGGGCAGCAGTCCCACCACCGCGGCGTTTTCTCCGTTGACCACGGCAAAATCCGCCCCGGTTTTCCGTTTCAGCTGCCGCAGGTGGCGGCGCACCCGGTCAAGTCCCGGGTTTCCCACTACGTCGCCCACCGCCAATACCTTAAAATCCATTCGCGTTCCTCCGTTTCTATAGGGATATTATATACCAGAATTCCCGGTTTCGCAAGTATTAGCCCCGGGCGGCTATTTTGCCCTTGACTTATGGGGAAAACCACCGCATAATAGAGGGGAATATGGGCAGGTTTTCCTGCCTGATAATCCGGGAGGAAGAAATCATGCGCGGAAAATCGGCGCTTCTGGCGGTGATCCTGATTCTGGCCATCATACTGGCCGCAGTGGGAGGATCATTTCTGATTCTGAGCAACAACTACCTTGTTGATTTTAAGCTGTATCCCAAAAACGCGACCAGTATGGATCTGCGGGACGAGGATATGAGCATTGAGCACTATGAGGCCCTTCATCAGAAAATGCCCAGGTGCAAAATTCTCTGGAACGTGCCCTTCCAGAGCGGAAAGCTGCCCAGCGACACCACGGAAATCACCGTGGATAGCCTGTCTGAGGAGGATGTGGAGCGGCTGGCCTATTTCCCCCAGCTGGAAACGGTGCACGCGGAAAGCTGCCGGGATTATGAGAGTCTGGCTCTGCTGCGGCAGAAATATCCCAATGTAACGGTTTCCAGCTGTGTCGTGCTGGATGGTATGGAATATCCCGCGGATACCGAATCCGTGGAGCTGAAGACCGCCAGCCCGGAGAATCTGTCCATGCTCCCGCTGCTGACGAAGCTGCACACGGTGACGGTGGCGAACAGCGAGGGAAGCCAGGACTTTTCGGCGCTGAGCCAGTATTGCCGGGACAATGGTCTGAACTTCCGGTTCCACATCGGCGAGGAACTGGTGGATGCCGGTGTGCAGGAACTGACGGTGGAGAAGATTACCGATGCGGATCTGTCTCTGCTTGGCAATCTTACGGAGCTGAAAGCCCTTCGCCTGGTAGACCCGGCGGCGGACCCCGCCGCCGTGGCGGCCCTTGCGGAAGCCTATCCGGATGTGGACATCAGCTGGGAGGTTCACATTGGGGACCAGGTGTTCCAGAGCACCGACACCGAGGTGGATCTGTCTCAGACCGTGGTGAACGATCTTTCCGAGGTGGAAGCCAAGATGGAGTATCTGCCCAATGCGGAAAAGGTTATTTTCGGCCTGTGCGGCAAGTTCGGCGAGGGACTGGACAACCCCGACTGGGGCAACAGCAAAGCCAAGGTCGTTGCCTGCGACATTGCCAATGAGGATATGGCCGCCTACCGGGACCGGGTTCGGGACAAGTACAAGGTGGTCTGGACGGTCCGCCTTGGCCCCAGCATTGCCCTGCGGACGGACAAGGATAATTTCATGCCCAACCACTTTGGCGTTGGACAGTTCTTTGACGACTACACGGTAAACCTGAAATACTGCGAAGACATGGTGTGCCTTGATCTGGGTCACATGACCATGCACACGATTGACTTTGTCTCCTATATGCCCAACCTGAAATACCTGATTCTGGCCTGGTCGGAGGTGCAGTACATCGAGCCCATCCGCAGCTGCAAGAATCTGGTGTGGCTGGAGCTGGACAACAGCTGCATCCGGGATTATTCGCCTCTGGTGGACTGCACCGCGCTGGAGGATCTGAACATCGGCAAGACCTTCTGCGACATCACCCCCATTACCCAAATGACCTGGCTGAAGAATCTGTACATGATCTTCGGTAGCGGCGGAGACGCCTGGAAGTGCACCCAGGCGCTGCCAAATACCCGTGTAGTCGCCAATGGCGATGCCACCGTTGGCGGCGGCTGGCGGCGGTTGCCCAACTATTATGCCATGCGGGACTGCCTGGGGATGTATTACATGAACTAACATAAGAATTTCTTAAACTTTTGGCGGCTTGACTGCCGGGGGTTTCTATACTATAATACAACAACAATGAGAAATGGAGGTACTCTATGAAAAAAACACTGTTTATTGTAACTGTCCTCCTGCTTGTGGCTGCTTTCGGCATCAGTGCCTTCATGGTTGGCAATTATCTCCTGGACTGCAAGAAGCATGCTGATCGGATGGATGACCTTTCTCACAACGATTACAACGCCCATAAAAAAACCACAGAGGAAACTGAGCAAACCACAGAGGAAACGGCCGAGACAACGCCCCCCCGTCCCACGACCGCCGGCGGAATGCTCCCCGGCTATAAGGACATCTACGATCAGAACAACGACACCGTTGGCTGGATCAAGATGGAAGGCACCAAGATGAATTACCCCGTCCTCCAGACCCCTGATGATCCCAACTACTACCTGTACCGGGATTTTGACAAGAAGGACAGCAAACGCGGCAGCATCTACGCCTGGGGAGAAGCCGATATTAACAAGCCCAGCGACAACATCACCCTTTTCGGTCACCATATGGCGGACGGCAGTATGTTCGCCTGCCTGAACGACTACACCAGTAAGGACGCCTGGGACAAGAACAACCTGATCTTCTTCGACACCCTGACCGAGTACCACACCTACAAGATCTTCGCGGTGTTCAAGACCTCCGCCAATGTGGGAGAGGGCTTCAGCTACCACAAGTTTGTGGATGCCGCCAACGAGCAGGAATTCAACGAATTTGTGTCCACCTGCAAGAAGCTGTCTTTCTACGACACCGGTATTACCCCGGTCTACGGCGATAAGCTGATCTGCCTGTCCACCTGCGAGTACACCCTGGACAACGGACGTCTGGTGGTTGCCGCCGTGCGGATTACCTGATAAGTCCGTAATACCGAAGCTTCGGTTATGGCATCTTCGTTTCTTTCCCAATACGATTCGATCATTTTAATCGGGTTCACGTCCTTTCGTTTTTCCCTCACCTTGGTAGTACGAATTTTATCCGCAAACATCACAAAAAACGGCGTGGCTTCGGCCACGCCGTCATTTTTTTGTATGATACTGTCCTGCGGTCACAGCTCTTGCTCCGGTGCTTTCACGGATTCCCATGGATAGGGTTTTCCCTGGAGAACTTCCTCTTTCAGATACCGGAAGGTCTCCTTCTCCCCTTTTTCCGCCAGCATGGTCAGGATGTACCCCAGCTGGCGGCAGGTCTCCGGATGCATCAGCTCCCGCTCCCGGCTTTTCTGAAAGTATTGCAGGGCCGAATCGTCTCGGTAGTCCTTTCCCTGATAGGTCATGCAGGCTGCCCGGCGGTCCATGACCATCTCCACCAGATACCGCCGGGGCATGGGGATGGGTTCATAGCGCTTCGTCTCCCGGTTCATGTCCGTCCAGTATTCGTAGTGATGGCGGTTGCGGCCCTTGTGGTGCATCCAGGCCTCGCTGTAGCCCTTGTCCTCCCGCTCGGCGGCGTTGGGGCTGCGGGTGCCCTGATAATATTTCGCGCCCATGCGGAACTCCGTCGGGGAATACTTGGACAGATCGTGGGTCAGGCCCTGGGCGTATAGGCCGACCCGAAAGCAGCCCTTCAGCACAAGCCAGCGGTGCTTGGTGATCGTCTTCAAATGCTGCCATACCTTCATGGACACACCTCCAAACTTCTAACTGGATTATACTCCCTTTGCCGGCATAAAGCAAGGGTGAGCTTCCACAGAAGAAAGGGCGGCGGATTTTGTTTGTGAAATATTCCTAAATCGTAACCGAAATAATCGCCGAAATGCACAAAGAATCTGCCCCATCCGGCGAAACTTTGGCGGGAATGCGCCTTGCCAGCGGCGCGGGGCGGTGCTAGGATAAGCACGCTGAAAAAGGAAAGATTTTTGGATAGAAACGAGGTTTTGAACGTGGAAACATATCTGATTTCTCTTGCCGTCGCCTTGGTGGGCGGCCTGATGCTCTCCCGTGTGACCAAGCTGATCAAGCTCCCCGCCGTCACCGCCTATCTGGTGGCTGGACTGCTTCTGGGGCCCTTCTGCATCGGCGCACTGAAAATTCCCGGACTGGGCTTCAATACCGCTGCGCAGGTGGACAGCCTGAAGATCGTCACCCAGACCGCTCTGGGCTTCATCGCCTTCACCATCGGCAATGAGTTCCGCCTGAGCCAGCTGAAGGCCACCGGCGCCAAGGCCATCACCATCGGCATTTTGCAGGCCGTCATCGCAACGATTTTCGTGGACATCACCCTGATCGTTCTGCACCTGCTGTTCCCCAGCCTGATCTCCATTCCCTGCGCCATTACCCTTGGCGCCATCGCCTCCGCCACCGCCCCTGCCGCCACCCTGATGGTGGTTCGGCAGTACAAGGCCGACGGCCCCCTGACCCGGCTCCTCATGCTGGTGGTTGCCATCGACGACGCTGTGGGTCTGGTGCTGTTCAGCGTGTCCTTCGGCATCGCCACCGCCCTGTCCGCCGGACACGTCAGTGTGGTCGCTGTGGTGGTGGAGCCCATCGTGGAACTCGACCTGACTCTGGGACTGGGCGCGGACATGGGGAGGCTCCTCCACACGGAGGACCAGGTCATCCACGCCCGCTCCCACCGAAACAGCATCTCCGTGGCCTTCGTCATGCTGACCGTTGGCCTGAGCATGATCGAGTTTGACGTGGGCGGCATCCACTGCGGGTTCTCCCTGCTGCTGGTGTGCATGATGACCGGCACCATTTTCTGCAACATTTGCTCCACCTCCGAGGAGCTGATGAGCCGTATCGAGGGCTGGACAACCCCCGTCAACGTGCTGTTCTTCGTAATTTCCGGCGCGGAGCTGGACTTAAACGTGCTGGCCCAGCCGGTGACGCTGATGGTGGGCGTACTTTACATCATTGCCCGCAGCGCAGGCAAGTATTACGGTGCCTCCTTCAGCTGTCGCCTCACCGGCCAGCCCAAGCCCATCACCGACCATCTGGGCATCACGCTGCTGCCCCAGGCCGGTGTTGCTCTGGGCATGGCCATTACCGCCGCCACCCTGCCCGACGGTGCGCTGGCCCGGAACGTGGTGCTGTTCAGCGTGCTGGTGTACGAGCTGGTAGGCCCCGCGCTGACCAAGCGTTCTCTTCTGGCTGTGGGCGAAATCAAGCCCGAGGGCCGCACCAGCGCCCGGAAAGAAAATATGCCAAAGCTATAACGTTTACGCCTGCCCCACCGGGGCAGGCGTCAGTGTGTCGAAAAAGCGTATGTCATTCCGAGGGAGCGAAGCGACCGTGGGAATCCGTTCCCCTAAAAGTTCTGTTTATTTCCATGTAATCGATGAAACGCAACATTGGGAGAACGGATTGCCACACCAGTGTGCGCACTGGTTCGCAATGACATGGTTTTTTGACAGTCTCACGCCTGCCCCATCAGGGCAGGCGTTTTTTGTTATCCGATATTCTTATAATAAGTGGAAAACGCTTCAATATCCCGGCTCAGGAGTTCATCGGTCTGCTTATCGTACTTACACTTGAAGCTTCTGGCATAGACCGCCAGGCTGTCCTCGCCGGAGGTGGTCTCCATCTTCACATAGTAATCCTTTTCGTCGGTGCCCAGCAGCTTCATCCGCACATAGCCGTCCGACACCTCCGCCTGAATCTTTACCGGGAAATGGTACTGATTCCGGAACTGGAAATCCGTGGTCAGGTAGTTCACGGCGGCATCCAACCCGGCAGGCACATAGGTCACCTTGGCCCCGTGGCAGGCCCGGAACACCACCTCCAAGTCCGCCAGCAGCACGCAGTTATACAGGGTCGTGGAGCCTTGGCACACACCGCCGCCAACGGAGTCCACCAGCCGGTTGCCGGAATAGGCGGGAGCCGGCAGATAGCCCCGCTCCGCCGTCCGCTCCCCGACTACCTCGTTATAGGAGAGGGTCTCCCCGGGCTGGACGATATGCCCGTCCAGGGCCTGACACAGCAGACGCAGATTGTTGTTGCGGTTTTCGTTGGTGTTGTGCTTCGTCTCGCACTGCCCCAGTACATCCTGATACAGAGCGTCCTCGCCCATGATTTCCGGGGCGGTGTAGAGCAGCGGGAACGCCACCACATGACCACATCCCGGCGTATCCACATTGGATACATCGATGCTCTGTCCGTAACGTCCGGGCAGGATCCCCCCGGTCTCCCTGTCCGGGGCATCATTGACAGGCTCAACGAACACCTCCGCTGCCAGTGCCTCCCAATCGGGCATTTCCGGAATCCGCTCTGGTGTCACCGTCAGTTCAATCAGATCTCCATTTCGGCTCAGCGGATGGGAGAAGGCCTCCAGAATTTGATTCACAGCGTTGTCTACATCCAAATGCGCCTCCGGCTGCCCCACCGTAACCACCAGAGTCTGACCCTCTGCTTCGGGGTCAAAACGATCCGTGGTCAGTTCCGGGGTGGTTCCCGTCAGATGCCACTCCGCCTCCCGGTAGGTTGTGTCGCATTTCGCGGCATAGCTTGTCAGTGCCGCGCGAATAGCGGCTTCATCGGCTTTCAGAAAGGGGCGCAGTTCCACATTGCTGCGGGTCTTCCGGGCAGTGCCCACCGCTGCACCCATATCAAATTTCACGCCGCACTCCCGGGGTTCAAACGTCAGTTCTTCCTCCGGCAGAGATACCCGGATGGGCTGTGGGTACATCTGCTTCGCCACTGACCGGGCCTTCCAGTAGGGCAGGCTGGAAAGATCCAGCCCATCCACAGCCGCTCCATCGGGCATGGGCAGGCAGAGATACACTGCAAGACAGATGAGCAGTACCACCAGACAGACGACCCCAATGGAAAGGACCTTCTTTTGCCGGATTTTTAGCAGAATCGGATGAATCGGCATGGTTTTCCCTCCAGAAAATCAGAGATTGGCATACTCCGGATGGCACTGTTCCTGGCGGCGCACCCAATGACTCTTCAGATTGTGGAAGGGCGCGGGGCCTTCCAGCTCACAGTCATCGATGGTCATGTCCGCCCGGATGGCACTGTCGTAGATGGAATGGCCCAGAAAAGGGACAGGAATTCGGGCTGGAGCCGTCAGGAAGCAGGCGTGGTACTGCACCTCGGCGGCAAAGCTGGGGAAGGACACGTCCGCGGTATAGGTCGCCAGAATCGCCAGCTTTTCATAGGGGTTCAGGTGCGCCCCGTCCCGGATGAAAATGGACTGATGGTCGCAGACGGTGTATCCGGCGCGGGCGTTGTTTTTCTCGATATAGGTTGGATGACGGATGCGCTTATTCGCGTATTTGTAGGCATCCGGCGAGGAAATCCTGCCATATT
>CAMGCA010000060.1 GCA_946011705.1 uncultured Clostridia bacterium
GGGTGATATTCTTCCTGAACCGACTGCTGACACGGGGGCCGGAACGGAATCTCCGCCGGGCAGGGGTTGCTCTGCTGCCGCTGATCTCCGCTCTGGGCGCGAAGCTTGCGTGGAAGGGAATTCTGCTGAAGCTTGGTTCAAAACTTGTATTTTCACAGCCGATTGACCTGATCGAGTATACCAAAATGTTCTTTTTCCGCACCGGCGGCTACTACCGGCAGGACTGCGTGGAGGCCTTCAAGCGGATGTTCTTCTCCCGGGAATTTGCCTTGCCGGGCATCGGCGTGCTGACCAGCTATTTCGCGCTGACCATCGTGTTTGGAATTGCCTTGTACGCTCTGTGCGGCAGGCTGATGAAGACTCAGCCGGAGCGGGTGAAAGCCCTCCGGGCGGCTGGTATCCTGATTTTTGCGCAGCTTGTCCTGTATGTCTACTGCCTGGGAGCTACCTACGCCTACCGCTTTTCGGTGGACGAAGCCCTCGACCTGGCGGCTTACAACCGCTATATGAACATCGCGTACATCAGCGTGTTTCTGCCCCTGTTCTTCGGCGGATCCCGGCTCTTGGCCGCGCGGCAGTGGATGCCGCCCGCGAGGCGTCGCTGCGCTGCCCTGCTGGTGGGCTCCCCCATCCACGCAGCGCCCCGCGCCCTGACCCGGGACGCCGGTGCCGCCGCCTATGTCCGCCGGGAGCCGCTGGACGCGTTGGCGGAGGATATTCGGGACAACTGCGTCGAAGCGGATCGGGTGTACTTTGTCTCCCAGGGAAGCGACGGACGGGATCAGGTGATTGTGCAGTTTGGGGCAGAGCCGGTATCGGTAGACAGCGCCCTGGGACACAGCCTAAACCATGAGGAAGTTTCCGCCGAAGCATGGATGGATGCCCTGATGGAAAGTTATGATTATGTGGCCCTGTGCCAGCTGGACGAGACTTTCGCGGAAAGCTACGGCAGTCTGTTGGAACATCCGGAGGAAATCACCGATCACGCCCTCTACCGCCTTGACCGGCAGAAGGGTCTGCTGTCCCGCGTACAGGGATGAGAAAGGAAGACGAATATGAATATTGTTCTGCTATCCGGCGGATCCGGAAAGCGGCTGTGGCCCCTTTCCAATGACGTCCGCTCCAAGCAGTTTATCAAGCTTTTCAAAACGGAAACCGGAGACTATGAGTCCAGGGGTCAGCGGGTCTACCGCCAGATCAAAAAAGTTGACGCCGATGCCACCGTGACCATTGCCACGGCAAAGACCCAGGTTTCCGCTATCCGGAACCAGCTGGGGGACAGCGTGGGCATCTCCGTGGAGCCCTGCCGCCGGGATACCTTTCCGGCTATCGCACTGGCTACCGCGTACTTAACGGATGTTATGGGCATTGACCCGGAGGAATCCGTGGTGGTGTGCCCCGTTGACCCCTACGTCAATGAGGACTATTTTGAGGCTCTGAAGGGCCTGTCCCATCAGGCAGACAAGGGCGAGGCCAATCTGGTGCTCATGGGCATCGAGCCCACCTACCCTTCCGAAAAGTACGGCTACATTATCCCGGAATCCGCCGACCAGACTGCTGCTGTCAAAACCTTCAAGGAAAAGCCCACCGCCGATGTGGCGGCGGAATATATCCGGCAGGGCGCGCTGTGGAACGGCGGCGTATTTGCCTACAAGCTGAAATATGTGCTGCAAAGAGCGCACGAACTGATTGATTTTACGGATTATCAGGATTTGTTCGCCAAATACGAAACCCTGACCAAAATTTCCTTTGACTACGCCGTGGTGGAAAAGGAAGACAAAATTCAGGTCATGCGTTTTGCCGGCCAGTGGATGGATCTGGGCACCTGGAACACCCTGACGGAGGCCATGGAGGAGCACGTCATTGGCAAGGGCGTGCTGAACGATGTGTGCGAAAACGTCCACATCGTCAACGAGCTGGATGTGCCCATTCTGGCCATGGGCCTGCGCGATGTGGTGATCTCCGCGTCAGCCGAGGGCATTCTGGTGTCCGATAAGGAGCAGAGCAGCTACATCAAGCCCTATGTGGACAAATTTGCCCAGCAGACCATGTTTGCCGAAAAGAGCTGGGGCTCTTTCCGGGTGCTGGACGTGGAGGATGGATCCATGACCATCAAAGTGACCCTGAATCCGGGCCACAGCATGAATTACCACAGCCACCAGTACCGGAACGAGGTCTGGGTGGTGATTGCCGGTCAGGGCCGCACCGTGGTGGACGGCATGGAACAGAAGGTGTCTGCCGGCGACGTGATCACCATGCAGGCCGGCTGCCGTCATACGGTGTTTGCCGACACCGAGCTGAAGCTCATCGAGGTGCAGCTGGGTCAGAACATCCATGTGGGCGACAAGAAAAAGTACGAGCTGGAGTTATGAGAGAACCGATTTTCCTGCGTCCCACAGGGAAGGACTATCTCTGGGGCGGCAGCCGAATCAACGACGAATTCGGAAAGGGCATCGCTCTGGAGCCGCTGGCGGAGACCTGGGAGTGCTCCACCCACCCCGACGGGCCCTGCTACGCCGTGGGGGGCCAGTTTGACGCGCTGAGCCTTACGGATATTCTGAAAGCGCACCCGGAATTTCTGGGGACCCACCCGGAGAGCGGGGATGGACTGCCCATTCTCATCAAGTTCATCGACGCGAAAAAGGATCTGTCGGTGCAGGTGCATCCCACAGACGAATACGCCGCGGTCCATGAGAAGGGCCAGCGGGGCAAGACGGAAATGTGGTATGTGCTGGACGCGGCAAGGGACGCAAAGCTGGTTTACGGCCTGAGCCGTGATGTTACCCCGGAGGTTCTGCGAAGAAGTATTGAAAACGGCACCGTGGAAACCTATCTGCAAACCATCCCGGTGGCGAAAAATGACGTCTTTTTTATCGAGGCGGGCACCATTCACGCCATCGGCGCGGGAGCGCTGATCGCGGAAATTCAGGAAAGCAGCAACCTGACCTACCGGCTGTATGATTACGACCGGGTGGACAAGGACGGAAAGAAGCGTCCGCTGCATATTGAAAAAGCACTGGCGGCAGCCAATCTGCGCTCCAGTGCGGAGCCGGCGCAGCCCATGCGGGTTCTGCGCTATCAGCCCGGCTGCGCCAGGGAGCTGCTGTGCCGATGCAGGTATTTCGAGGTTTCCCGGATGCTGGTGAACACCGAGCGGCGGCAGAAGGTTACCTTTCGCGCCGATCCCGTGAGTTTTCGGGTGCTGCTGTGCGTAGACGGCTGCGGCACGGTAAGCTTCGGCAGCAGAATTTACAATATTTACAAGGGTGACTGCCTGTTCGTTCCGGCGGACAGCGTGGAAATGTGCCTGCATGGGCAATTGCAGCTTCTGGATATCCGGGGCTGAGCCTTGCGCGGACTGGTGCAGGCGGCGCCCGTTTGATCATGACCCGAAATGGGCCCGGAGTATGAATGGAGGAGCTGGAGAGCATGGGAACGACGGATAGAACGAAAAAGCTGGTCAATATCCTCTCGGAGACGCTGCTCATAATGGCCTGCTATTTTCTGTGCGGCGTGATCCGGGTGTATCTGCCGTTGGGCAGGGCATATTCCTTTTGGGACACTCTGGCCTATGGCTATCTGGCGGTACTGTATACGGCTGTATTCGTGCTGATTCACGATTTGTCAGGGGGCTATAAATCCCTGAAATTTGGGGGATTCCGCATAGAATTGCTGCGGATTGCCGTGGGCGAGCTGCTGGGCTGCCTGGTCATGACCTCCGTAATCTATATCTTCCGGCTGGAGCAGTTCAGCCGTCTGTTGCTGATTCTGTTCCTACTCTGCTCGGCGGCGGCGCTGCTGGTGAAACGGATTGTCGTGTCTCATTTCTACATGAAATACTCCCAGACCAAGGGAAGCTTCAACGTGCTCCTGGTGGGCGCGGGTCCGGCAACAGCCCGGCTGCGGCAGGCCATGGCGGAGGATGCCGGTGGTGAGCTGCGTTACCGAGGCTATGTAGCGGACGTTCCCTTTGAAGGGATGGACGAATATCTGGGCGGACTGGAGCAGCTGGAAACCCAGATCGAAGCGCTGGATATTAAAAAAATCATTATGCTTCAGCAGGATGTCTCCGAGGAGACGCTGCGCTGCGTGGTGACCGCGGGGGAAAGAAGCGGGGCGGAGGTTCTGCTGGCTCCCAGCTTCGGCGCCTATCTGGGAGGCCAGAGCCGGGTGAAGCGGGTTGGGGGGTTCCGCACCCGCCGGGTGTGGCTGGGTGATTCCTCGGATATTCTGGGCGTCCGGGTGGCGGTGACGGATATGGAGAAAACCGTGGCGCTGATGGAGAGCCAGCTGGAAAACTGGCGGGGCGAGTACGTCTGCGTTGCCAATGTCCACACCACCGTAACGGCCAGCGAGGATGAGGCCTATATGAAGGTGCAGAATGGGGCGGTGATGGTGCTGCCCGACGGCGGCCCTCTGTCCGCCTACAGCCGCCGCCATGACTTTGAGGAGGCCCGCCGGGTGACGGGGCCGGATCTGATGCTGCGGCTGATGGAAATTTCCCCGGCCAAGGGCTACCGCCACTTCTTCTACGGCTCCACGGAGGAAACCCTGGAGCGGATGAAGAAACGGCTGGCGGTGGATTATCCCGGCCTGCAGGTCTGCGGCATGGTCAGCCCGCCCTTCCGGGAGCTGTCAGCGGAGGAAGACGCGGCCATTGTTGAGCAGATCAACGGGGCCAGACCGGACTTTATCTGGGTGGGCCTGGGCGCGCCCAAGCAGGAGATCTGGATGAACCGGCATCAGGGCCGGGTCAATGGTCTGATGATCGGCGTGGGCGCCGGCTTTGATTACTACGCCGGCAATATCCGCCGGGCGCCTATGTGGATGCAGAAGTGCAGCCTGGAATGGCTGTACCGGCTGCTGCAGGATCCCAGGCGTCTGTTTATGCGATATCTCTATACCAACACAAAATTTATCTGGAAGGCGTTTTTGAAGGATAAATAATTTTCACGATAGGAGAATTGCTATGGATATCATGCCCAATCGGATGGATCGCGGCTATTATATGTACCAAAGAGAATTTGAGGAGAAAGCGCTGGAGGTGCTGCGCAGCGGCTGGTATGTGTTGGGTAAGGAGGTCGCTTCCTTTGAAGAAGAATTTGCTGCCTATGTGGGCGCAAAATACTGCGTCGGCCTAGCCAGCGGGCTGGATGCCCTGTGGCTGGCCTTCCGTATCCTCGGCATCGGTGCCGGTGATGAGGTGATTGTACAGGGAAATACCTACATTGCCAGCGTGATGGGGATTACCATCAACGGGGCGGCTCCGGTATTCGTGGAGCCGGACGAACATTTTGGTATGGATCCGGAGAGAATCGAAGCCCTGATTACCCCCAGAACAAAGGCTGTGTTGGTAACGCACCTGTATGGTATGGCAAGCAGAATGGACAAAATCTGCGCCATCTGCCGCAAACATGGGCTGCGGCTTGTTGAGGACTGCGCCCAGAGCCACGGTGCCCGTTTCAACGGTCGGATGACGGGTACCTTTGGAGATATAGGCTGTTTCAGCTTTTATCCATCCAAGAATCTGGGTGCTTTCGGTGATGCTGGTGCCGTGGTGGTGAATGATGAGCAGCTTGCCAGAGATTTTAGAATGTACCGCAACTATGGCAGCGAAAAACGGTACTACAACAAGGTGGTGGGTGCCAATTCCCGGCTGGATGAGCTTCAGGCGGGGTTGCTGCGGGTACGTCTGTCCCATTTGGAGGAGCTGACCGAAGAAAAGGTGCGCATTTCCCAGCGGTATACCCGGGAGCTGAGAAATGACAGAATCCAGCTGCCGGAGTTGGCGGAAAATGCCACAGGTGTCTGGCATCAGTATGTGATCCGGTGCGAGGAGCGGGATCGACTGATGGATTACCTGAAACAGCAGGGAATCGGAACCATTATCCACTATCCCATCCCGCCCCACCTGTCGGAGGCCTATGCCTATCTCGGAATGAAGGAGGGCGATCTACCCATCACAGAGCATCTGGCAAAAACGGTGCTGTCCATCCCGATTTACAACGGGATGACTCAGCAGGAGCAGACGGCAGTTATTGAGGCGATCAACGCCTTC
The DNA here is from genome assembly GCA_946011705.1 of uncultured Clostridia bacterium. GTDB lineage: Bacteria > Bacillota > Clostridia > Oscillospirales > Oscillospiraceae > Faecousia. The sequence goes on from CAMGCA010000060.1 coordinate 6,059, forward strand.
GTGTAGGAGACAAAGGAGAAAGCGATGACACTTCAGGAGAGATGCCCAATTCTCCACTTTGGGGACCTGGGAGATGAACGGGGAAAACTGGTTGTAATCGAAGGCGGACAGGCGATTCCCTTCGAAATCAAGCGGGTGTTTTACATTTATGATTCAGACGCAACGGTTGTGCGGGGGCAGCACGCGAACCGGGAGTCGGAATTTGTGCTGATCAATGTAGCCGGCAAGAGTAAGGTTCGCATCACCGACGGCAAAGAGGAATTCGTGGCGGTGCTGGACAGACCCATGATGGGCATTTATATCCCCAAAATGGTCTGGAAAGATATGTATGATTTTTCGCCGGATTCCGTGCTGTTGGTTTTGGCCAGTACCCACTATGATGGTGGGGAGTATATCCGGGATTATGACACCTATCTTCAGGAAATGGGGATAAAATGATGCTGAATTTCTGCACGTTATTTGACAGCTACTATTTGGACAAGGGGATTGCACTGTACCGCTCTCTGGAGCAGGTCAGCGATGATTTTACGCTGTACATTTTCTGCTTTGACGACAAGGCCTATGAGATTCTGCGGGAAATGGGACTTACTCACGCGGTGATTCTGCACCACAGCTGCTTTGAGACACCGGAGCTGCTGGAAAAAAAGGCGGAACGCTCCAAGGCGGAATACTGCTGGACGTGTACCTCTGTTACCATTGAATATGTGCTGGACAACTATCCCGTGGACAGCTGCACCTATCTGGACTCGGATCTGTATTTCTACAGGGATCCCCAGGTGCTGTTTGATGAGATTAACGGGGCTGGGGCGGATGTGACGATTGTGGAGCACCGGTTCAAGGATGATGCCTACGGACGAAAGCTGGAGCAGAGAAACGGGAAATACTGCGTGGAGTTTAATTATTTCCGAAATAACGACAATGCCCGCCGGGTGTTGTCGTGGTGGAAAGAGAAATGCCTGGAATGGTGCTATGACATCCCGGAACCGGATCGGATGGGAGATCAGAAATATCTCAATCAGTTTACCACTCTGTTCTCCGGGGTCCATGAGCTGCAGCATCTGGGGGGCGGCACGGCACCGTGGAATCTGGAGCAATATGGCATCGTTTCCCGGGATGGAACGAATATCGTCATGTCGGATGCTGCCGGAAAGAAATTCCCGCTGGTATTCTATCATTTCCAGAATATCCGCTACCTGCCGGGACACCGGGTGAATCTCAAATCGCAGACCCATGACAAAAAGCTGAAATATGCCATCTATATTCCCTATCTGATGGAGATTGAGGATATTCGCAAACAGTTGATAGAGCGTTACGGTATGGATTTCAGCCCAAAGAAACTGGTACGCTCCAGCAACCCGATTGTGGGCTTTCTACAGAGACATTTTGCCGCCTTCAAGGTGCGCATGGCGTCGGACGTGGTGAATTTGGAGAAATTGCCCGACTATTTGCGGTGACGGAGGGCATTTGAATGCGGTTGGGCATTGTAGAATTGTATTGCGGCACCTCCGGCCAGAAGGGCTTCTACAACAGTCAGGAGCTGGGCCTTGCCCGTGCTATGAAGCCGCTGGGCTATGAGCCGGTTGTATTCTATCCCGGCAAAGGCCTGAGCCAGCCAGAGGAGGAGCTGACCCCGGATGGGATTACTGTTGTCCGGGTTCCCGCAAAAGCGGTGGGTGTCCACGGGCGGTACGACTGGAACATCCTGCTGGAATACGGCGTGGAAGCGGTGCAGATCGGCAGCGACAATCAGATCTTCGCCCCGGAGTTGATTCGGTTCTGTGACCGGCATGGAATTCTGGCTTAGAATTATCTTGGCTCCACGGGCAGCGACGCGGGAAATCCTGTGAAAGCCTTCCTGATGGGGCTGCTCTACCGCCGGAACCTGCGGGCCTACCGAACCCACAAGTGCTTCGCCAAGACCCCTGCGGTGGCCAGACAGCTGGCGCAGCTGGGGATTCCTGATGTACAGGTGGCCCCGGTGGGGCTTGATCTGTCGGTGATCCCGGAGGTCAAAGAATCGACAGAAGCTTTGCGGGAAACGCGGAACCTCCCCGCGGATAAGACGATTCTGCTGTTTGTGGGCAGATTGGATGAATACAAGCGTCCGCTGGAAGCGTTGCGGCTGCTGAGCAAGCTGCCCGGAGCGGTGCTGGTGATGATCGGCACAGGCTCCATGGACGCGGAGGTGGAGCGGGAGGCCCGCAATCTGGGCGTCTGGGATGCCGTGATCCGCATTGCCCGGCTGCCCAATGACCAGGTGCAGCGGTATTATGCTGCCTGTGATTATTATGTAAACTTCAATGATCATGAGATATTTGGTATGAGCCTTTTGGAGGCCATGTATCAGGACTGCGCGGTGCTGGCCTGCCGCGCTCCGGGGCCGGACTTCATCATTGAGGATGGCGTTTCCGGGTTTCTGGTGGAGAACACCGATGCCATGGCGGCGCTTGCCCGCAGTGGTGTCCGTCCAGTCCCCGGCGCGGCAAGGAAACGGATTTTGGAGCACTTTGTTTGGACAAACACCGCAAAGCAATTTGACGAATGGCTGACAGAAGCCAACGGGAGAAGAGAAAATGGGACAGATCAAGGTTGAGAAAAATGTGGGCGGCATTGCCGGGCTGTGCGTCATCACCCCCGCCGTCCACGGTGATGACCGGGGCTACTTTATGGAAACCTACAGCCAGCGGGATATGGCGGAAGCGGGACTGGATATCACCTTTGTACAGGACAACCAGTCCATGAGCGCCAAGGGCGTCCTGCGGGGGCTTCACTACCAGATCAACTATCCCCAGACCAAGCTGGTGCGGGTGATCCGGGGCGCGGTGTTTGACGTGGCGGTGGATCTGCGGCCCGGCTCGGAAACCTACGGAAAATGGTACGGAATCGAGCTGACGGCGGAAAACAAGAAGCAGTTCCTGATCCCTCAGGGCTTTGCCCATGGGTTCCTGGTGCTCAGTGACGAGGCGGAGTTCTGCTACAAGTGTGACGATTTTTACCATCCTAATGACGAGGGCGGCATCGCCTGGAACGATCCGACTATCGGTATCCTCTGGCCCGGGGTGGAGGGCACCTATCGGGGCAGCGCCAGCGCCGAGGGCTACTGTTTGGACGGAACACCCCTGAAGCTGAGTCAGAAGGATCAGCTTCTGCCGGTATTGGGGAAACATTGACCGACTCAGCGTGACAAGCCGATAAATTGGAATTTGTGGGGATGCCCCCACGGGCAATGCGAGCCTTCGCCCGTGGGGTAGTCT
>CAMGCA010000061.1 GCA_946011705.1 uncultured Clostridia bacterium
ATTATTATATTTCAAAAAATCCCTGATGCAAGGTCGCCGGAACACTTCTGTGTGAAACTGCACGAAAACGAATCAACTCGCACATAACTTATTCCTGCACAATATGCCGCTTTCCCAAGTACATGGGGCGGTCAGACTGTCGGCATAAAGATGTATGAACGTTGACTTGCAGCTCCGGATAAATCTCCTTTGCTCCATCATATATTTGTCTTTGCACCCCTTCGCAAAGTGTTCGTGCCTCAATGGTCAACTTTCCATCGAAGGATGCCCGATAATCCAGCAATTCCGGAATGTGAAACAGTTTGCTGTCCAGTTCCTCAATAGAAATGATTCCTTCCTGTCGGGAAACGGTATAGATGTGGCGTTCGTGGCGGGTTCGGGTCTGGTGGGGTCTGGTGACAGGAGCGCAGAGACTCTGGGGGAGAATCCGGGTATAGTCTCCCGTGCGATAGCGGATCAGGGGCATGGCGTCGGCACCGATGGTGGTGATGACCAGCTCGCCATATTCCCCATCGGGAAGCACATTCCCCTCTTCATCGATAATTTCCGGGATGATGTGATTTTCCCGCAGGTGCATTCCCTCAAAGGCCGGGCAGGTCACCGCACCGCCCAGGCCGCACTCCCGGCTGCCATAGTGGGGATAGAGTTTGTTCCCCAATATCTTTTCCAGTTCTCCCATGACACCCTTCGGGCAGGCATCGCCGGACACCAACGCCCGCTTGATAGGGAAATCCTCCCCATATATCCGGGCGCGGCTCAGAAGTGTCACCGGAAAACCGATATAGGTTTCCGGCTGAGTTTCCCGAACCAGCGCTGTCAGTTCTCCCCAGACTCCACCAAAGCCAGCCTTGATGGGGGTTGCTCCCAGCCGCTCCACCGCCTGGGCAATCAAGTCACCCAAGCCAAAGGGACCGGTAAACGGGAATGCAATCAAACATTTTTCTCCCGCAGACAGCATTTCCGAAATGCCTGCGGCGAAGAATCCCACGGTATGTTCCGTGTCATTGGCTGTATAAAACACCCGTTTTGCAGGCCCAGTGGTGCCGGAGGTGGCTCCGGAGATCACTCTGGTTACCTCTGATTGGGAGGTAAGCAAAAATTTTCCCGGGTGATCTGAAAGCATTCTCGCGGTGGTAAAAGGCAGCTTCTTCAAATCGGAAAGAGATTCCAGCTTTTCGGGATAGTCCTTATAGAAGCCGCCTCTTGCTTTCAGTCTTGCCAATGTCTCATTGAGCCTACGCAGCTGCAATTCTTCCAATCCCTCCCGGGTTAGTTTCGGGAGGAATTCAATGGTTTCAATCCAGTTTTCTAAATTCGTTCGTTTCATTTGCGATATAAGGCCCGTCCGTGAATATCCGTCAGGTTGTAGGCGCAGAAAGGTACCATGCCGTATCTCGAATCCACCTCGCAGATATAGCAGCGGCGCAGCCGGTCAAGGTCTAAGTTGTAAGCATCCTGGAACACCATACCAGAAACCGTGAATGTGTTCTCCACCGTCTGCTGTAAGAACGCATCCAGAGAGGAGGTAGCCTCATCCCCATCGCAGCAACTGGCCTTGCCGCTCCACTGCTGGGACACAAAGTCCCGGGCATCACTGGATTTCACGCAGCAGCACTGGCTCCTTCGTCGGGGCAGGGCCTTGATGGTTCCATCCTTCTTCCGCATGTAACTGGCATGGAAAGAACAGTACGGACTTTCCGCACCGCCGCCGCCAAAGTCCGCAGCCTTCATGATGCCGTCCATCTGATCTTCGATCCGGCGCAGAACGGCAGGAATGGTTAACCGCACTTCCGGTGCTTCCAGACCGCAGCGGCCGAAATAGGAAATGGGCTGGATATGTACCCCCCGGATATGGGGTGCTCGGGAAAGGGCGAATTTCAGAATCTCTCCCAGAGCATGGTCGTTGACACCAGGGGCCACCGTGGGCACCAGCACTACCGGCAGACCGGCAGCCTTACATTTGTCGATCGCTTTTAACTTGGTTTCCAGCAGATCAGCACCCCGGAGGGTACGGTAAATCTCGTCATCCAGTCCATCAAACTGCAGAAATACCACACTGACACCGGCCTGCTTCAGATGGTCGGCATAGCCTTCTTCCTTCGCGATGCGCACACCGTTGGTATTCAGCTGGAAGAAGGAAAATCCTTTTTCCTTACCCAGAGCAATGATCTGATCTAGATCATCCCGCATGGTTGGCTCGCCGCCGGAAAGCTGAATGTTGAAGGGTCCACCCCGTTCCATCAGCAAATCGTACTGTTTCCCGATTTCCTCCAGAGACAGATCAAAAGGTTTCTGTTCTCCAGCAGAGGCGAAGCAGACAGGACATTTCAAATTGCAGCGGTTGGTCAACTCCAGCAGCACGCAGCAGCCGTCCCGCTCGTGGTTCTGGCACAGACCGCAGTCATAGGGACATCCCTTTTCCACCTCTACCGCCCGGACAGGGGTGACCTTGCCGCCTGCATCCTTGGTAGCCCAACCTAAATAGCTTTCCAGATCACCCTCCCAGATGAGGGTCTTGAAGTTGCCATGCTCCCAGCAGCGCTTTTCCATATAAATATTGCCGTCTTCCCCTACAGTTTTCACCGCCGGGATTTTTGCCAGACAGACCGGGCAGACGGATTGGGTTCTTCCGATTTCCATTTAGATAAGTCCTCGGTTTTCTAAAATGTCCATACACTTTTCGTAAGTGGATGCAATAATATTCGGGCAGTACTGCACCTTCTTGGCAGGATTGGTTCCCACGATATCCCGGCAGTCGATGCCCATGTACTCCATCTCCATTTCATCGGTGAACCACTGGGTAAATTCGCCCATGGCACCCTTGTGGTGGGGACTGTCATACTCTGTGTCGCCAGGTTTTCCCGTGAAATAGGAGATCATACAGCAGCCTGCCGCCATACAGCCGCAGACATCCCCAGAGGAACCGATGCCGCCGTTGAGGCCCTGCATACAGCGAACCAGGGCAGGGTTTTCCTCCCCAATGGTGTCCAGCAGCAAAATAGCTAAGATTTGGCCGCAGGCATAGCCATAGCGGCTTAGCTCCATAATTCTCTCTTCCAGATCCATATGGTCACACCCTTTCACAAACGAAGAGTACATAGCTGAATTTCTTTCCTTGCGGTAAGCACACATTATCCTGTGCCCACAGAGCCTCAAGGTAATATTCTTTCCATTCGTCGGTCAGCTCTTCCAGATGCCGTACCGCAAAGCCCGCCTGCCGGCACTGGTTCAATAATGTCACCACATTTTCCGTCACATCAGAGAAAACCAGTTTACCGCCTTTGTGGAGCAGCCGGGCAGCTTCCTTCAGCGCTCCGGGAACATCCCCGGATACATAAAAACTGCACTGGGACAGGATTCCGTCAAAGAAGCCATCCTGCCAGGGGCTTTCCAGATAGTTTCCCCGGACCACATCCTTACCCCGGGGCTCCAGATCGATGCCCTCGGCAGCGTAGCCCAGTCTTCGCAGCAACCGGACAGCGCTGCCGTCTCCGGCACCCATGTCCAGCCATTTGCTGCCCCTGTCAAGAAAGCTGAGTTCAATCAGATAGCGGCTGTGTTCTTCGCCGCCGGGATGCCCCTGCATCACTTGTCCTCCAAGGCTTTCTCCACGGAAAGCACCTTGCCCAGAGCCAGCTCCTCCGGCACATAGATGAAGCCGCATATGGGGCATACCGGCAGCTCCACAGGAAAGCCGTTGTCCAGATACATAAATTTTGCTTTTCCCTTTTCCAGAGGTACTCCGCACTTCATGCAGGTCAGCTTCCCCTCCGGGTCGATGGTGTAGTAATTTTTATCTGCCATGTTTTTCACCTCTACAGGCGGTTTACAATATTCATCCGATGGCTGTAGGCCCGGTGGACACGGTAGCCGCCGTCTATTTCTTCATAGCGCACCCAGAAGGTCACGTTGCCCAGCCTTGCCCGGGTCAGAAGCAATCCCGTTTCCTCGTCCCGGATGGCCTCGCCGGTTTCCCGGAGGTTCTGCAACACCCGTATCACGTCGGTTTTCAGAATCATGCGGTCGTCCATCATGGCTTCCGCCCCGGGGGTGTATTCAATGGTAAAGCCCAGATCCACGGCTAAAACCTCCTCGTTCCAGATTTCTTCCAACAGCTGATTTTTTAGGCTCAGCCGGTTAAACCGCTTGGCGCTGATGTCCGGGCAGTGGTCGGCGGAGGTACCGTAGACCAGTTCCAAAAGGTGCATGGATTCCCGCCCCTCCCGGGCAAACCGATCCCGGCAGGCCATGCAGTAGCTTAAGTAGGGCAGGTCAGAGCGTTCTAAGCACTTATCCGTCATTTCCCTCGCCACTTCCCGATTGGTGAACTGGGTCAGACCTCCGTAGCCGCAGCAGGGGGACTTGTCCCCTTCGTAGGGCGTTTGGGTCACCTGACAGCCAAGGCTTTCCGCGATTCGGCGGATACTGGCTTGGGTCTCTCCATCGCCCCTTGCGCCGCAGGCGTCGTGAACCGCAATGGGTTTCTCCAGCCGCTTCGCTTTCTCCGGCAGGCCGATGTTCTCTAACACTTCCCAGATTCCCTGTACCTGCAAATCCTCACTCCTTGCGAGATTCTTCTTACAGGTGGGACACCCGGCTATCACCGTGGGATTTCCGAGAGATGCCAGCTGCCTGTCCAGAAATACAATGGTATCGGCGTACATTTCATACCGCCCGGCCCAGTTGCAGATAGCACCGCAGCAGCCCAGCATCAGGGCCACACCACCATCGAGACGATTGCACAGGTCAAGATACGCCGCCCGGACGGTTGCCGGAGCAATCGCCGTCGCCTGACAGCCGGGGAAGAACACATATTTGCACTGTGCGTACCCGGGCTGGGGACGGCACAGGAAGGCTTCGTCGTTGGAAAATACCATGTCCATCAGGGCGAATTCGTGGGGTGCCAGAGGCATTTTGCCGGTGGTCACCATATTCTCCCGGGCAATGTGACAGACTTTCCCCATGTCATAACCGTTGGGACACAGAACGCTGCACTGCCCGCACAGGGAGCAGGCATTGATGGGCTTGTTCATCATGTGGTCGCCCATGATGATGGACACGTTGTTGTAAATCTCCCGGGTGAGAATCCGCGGGAACTTTTTGTAGTGCTGTAAGTACGCGCAGCCCTTGATGCATTCCTCGCACCGGCACTGAATGCAGCGGCTTGCCTCCGCAATCGCGCTGTCTCTGTCCGTACAGGGAATCCGCGCAGAGGGCGCAACCCCTTCCAAGGAGGTATAGAGCCTTGTTTCCACGCTGCCTTCCTCGCCCCGGGTGTTGGCAGGGTCGAGATTCTGAGCCAGCCGGTCAGCAGACAGTGCCGCTTTTTTCGCGCCGAAGGCGGCACCCAGCACGCCCTCGGTCTTTCCGGTGATCAGCATATGCTCCCGGCAGACCATCACCGCTTCGTCAACGGTATGCCCGGGGAACAGGGTTTGCGCCGTGTCATAGGCGGCGCAGTGCAGGTCAAATTCTCCCGCTTTTTCCCGATAAGCGGCAGCCGGGTCGGTATTCCAGACAAAGGTGATGTCCATTGCGGACAGCGCCTTTGCCGAAGCCGTCAGGACTTCTCCCGGCAGCTCCGGGGCGCAGCCGCGCACAAAGGCTTCACAGCCCTCCTCGCGACAGAATACCGTCACCGGATACATCTTCCGGCTCAGTTCACCGGCTAAGAACAGGGAGAACAGGTCACCGCCGAAAATGGCGGCTTTCTTGTTCTTTTTCCGCAGAAGTCCCCGCTTTTTGGGGATTGCGCCAAAACGAAGGGCAGCTTTTTCCAATTCCCGGATGGAAACGCCCTCGCCAAGCGACTTAAGCTTGCACTTTCCTTCACAGGGGGCTTCACAGGCGGCGCACAGGATGTGGGGGAAGGGCGTGATTTTGTCATAGAGCGCCAACGCCTTATCAAAATCCCCCGTGGCAATGGCTGCAACCAACGCTTTGGTGTCCAGCTTCAGGGGACAGGCCGCGTTGCAGTAAGGAGGCTGCTCGTGGACGCACAGATGCTCAATGGCTTCCAGCTCCTCCTTGGTAAACATCCGCTTCTGGCGGTATACATGGGTGGAAGCCCGTTCTTCAATGATCAAAGGTGTCACATCCCTTCCAAATCAGCAATGGAGAGGCGGTTACCCGCCTCTCCATTATAACATATTGAGAATTACTTTTCCAGATCCTTCAGAGCCGCCAGAACAACCTCGGGCAGAGCGGGGATACGGGTAATCCGGGCGCCGGTGGCGTTGTAGATGGCGTTCAGGATAGCGGGGTGAGGAGCGTCCAGAGGAGCCTCGCCGCAGCCGGCAGCGCCGTAGGGGCCTTCGGGACGGTAGGTTTCCACGTAGTGCAGCTCAATGTCATCGGGCACATCCTTGGGGTAAGGAATGCCGCAGCCCTTCAGGCTGGTGTGCTTGGTCAGGTCATCGAAGTCCTCGCTGAGAGCCAGGCCGATGCCCTGGGCCAGACCACCGTAGAAGTTGCCGTCCACCAGCAGCTTATTCATGATGGTGCCCACGTCGGCGACACAGGTGAACTTCTCCACGGTGACCTTGCCGGTCTGGGTGTCCACGCAGACCTCGGGCAGGAACAGGGTGTACATATAGACGGAGAAGGGATCACCCTGGGCGGTAGCCTGATCCACGGGGTGATCAGCGCAGTAGGTGGCAACCCACTGGCCCTGCACCTTGGTGTCGATGCCGTCTGCCACCATCTCGTCGTAGGTGCGGTAGGTGCCATCTTCCTTGCGCATGGCAGCCAGCAGGTTCTCGGCGGCCAGGCGGCAGGCGTTGCCGGACATGACCTGAGAGCGGGAGCCGCCGGCGGGGCCGGAGTTGGGAGTGATCTTGGTATCGTTCATGACCAGGCGAATCTGCTCGGGCTTGATGCCAGCCTGACGCAGGGTCTCATGGGCGGAAACCAAGGTGCCCATGTCGGCGCCCTGGCCGTGATCCTCCCAGGAGGTGTACATGGTGACGGTGCCATCGGGGTTCAGCTCGGCGTAAGCCTGAGAGGCGTCCACGCCGTCCAGACCACAGCCGTACACGCCGGAAGCAACACCGATGCCGTACTTGTAGCGACCATCGGAGGCGGCGTTCTTCTCAGCAACCCGCTTCTTACCTGCCTCGTACAGGGGACGGGCCTTCTTATACATCTCCTCCAGGCAGTACACATCGGGCTTGTAGCCGGTGGGGATGGTGGACTGAGCGGATTCCTTGTAGCAGTTCAGCTCACGGATGTCGAAGGGATCGATCCCCATCTTGGCAGCCAGCACATCGATAGCGATTTCGGAGCCCATGAAGGACTGGGGAGAGCCGTAAGCACGGAAGGCGGAGCCCCATGCGTGGTTGGTAAAGACGGTCTGGCTCTTGTTGCGGATGGTGGGGATGTCGTAGCCCGCGCCGACGAACTGGCTCAGGCGGTGCGTCAGCAGGTCGCCGAACTCGGAGTAAGGACCGTGGTCAACGTAGTTGTCGCCCCACAGACCCAGAATCTTACCCTTCTCGTCAGCCGCCAGCTTGATGTGCATGAAGGCGGGGCTGCGCTTGCCGGTGTAGGTGATGTTCTGGAACTGGTTGAAGACCAGGGATACGGGCTTGCCCAAAATCTTGGCAGCCGCGCCCAGAATGGCCTCGTTGGTGGGGGAGAACTTGTAGCCGAAGGTACCGCCGGCATGGTTCTGGACGATGCGCAGCTTCTCCATGGGAACGCCGATGCCGTCGGCGATCATGGGCATGTGCAGGTGGATACCGATGGACTTAGAGTGCACGGTGACCATGCCGTCCTCGTCAATGTAGGCGTAGCCGCAGTCGGGCTCCAGATGCAGGTGAGGCTGACGGGAGCAGTAGGACTCGATTTCCACCACGTTGGGAGCGGAGTCAAAGTCGAAGTCGGGACCCTTGATACAGTTGGTCTCGTAGTAGGCGTTGGGAGTGCCGGGATGAATTTCGATGGCGTCCTCGGCAATGGCGTCCATGGCGTTCATGTAGGCGGGCAGCTCTTCGATGTCCACGACCACGGCGTCAGCGGCGGCACGGGCGTGGGCCTCGGTGTCGGCGGCAACGATGGCGATGGCGTCGCCGAACTGGAAGATCTTCTCGTCACACAGGACGGGACGATCCCAGCCGTCGCACTTATTGTTCAGAGGCAGCATGACAAGACCGTTGATCCGGTTCTTGCCGCCGGCAGCCACGATGTCCTTGGCGGTGATGATCTTCTCAACACCGGGCATCTTCTCGGCTGCGGAGGTGTCAATGCCCTTAATGAGGGCGTGGCTGACCTTGGCCTGCACCAGAGCCAGACGCAGGGTGCCTTCGGGCATCTTCAGAGCGTCGTCCGCGCCGAAGTCCCAGGTACCGGTGACCTTCTGGGCAGCGGAGGGACGGATGTACTTGGTGCCCACGATGGAGTCGCCGGTGGGCTTGAAGATCAGGTCTTCCTTGGTGATCTCACCGCGGATCACCCGGGCAGCGTCCATAACGGCGTCCACCAGAGGCTTGTAACCGGTGCAGCGGCACAGGTTCCGGTTCTTCTGGAACCAGTCGCGGACCTCCTCACGGGTGGGGGCGTTGTTGTTGTCCAGCAGAACCTTGGCGGTCATGATGAAGCCGGGGGAGCAGAAGCCGCACTGTGCACAGCCATGGGCCATCCAGGCCACCTGCAGGGGATGCAGGTCAGACAGGGTGCCGATGCCTTCAATGGTGGTGATCTCCGCGCCATCCTTGATCTTGCCCAGCTTGGTCAGGCAGGAGCGGGTGACCTTGCCGTTGACGATGACATTACAGGCGCCGCAGTGGCCCTCGCCGCAGCCGATCTTACAGCCGGTGAGCAGCAGACGCTCACGCAGGAAGCTGGCCAGGGTCTCATTTTCGCCTACCAGAACCGTGCGGGATACGCCGTTGATAATGAATGTTCTCTTGATCATAATACCGTTTCCTCCCTTAAATATATAAAAATTGGGGGTTTCTTACTTGTGGGTACCGCAGGGGTCTTCATCAGGGCCTTTGCCTGTCAAGTCCTGCATGCGCTGCATGCCCCGGGACGTATAGAACACCAGCTGGGAAATACTGCCGTCCAGATTTTCTCCCCGAAGAACCAGACCGTTGGCGGTCTCGTAGTAGTCGATGGGGAGGGTACGGCGGTAAGTCTTTCCCGTGGCCTCGTCCACAACTTCAATGGTTACTTCCTTTGCGGAAATTTCGAAAATCTTTTCTTCCATGTAAAACACCTTCTGACCTTTTACACTCCGGGTATAATTTGCCACATCTTTATTCAATCGTAATCTTCATATTAATTACAACTTACAAACAAATCCAAGTCG
>CAMGCA010000062.1 GCA_946011705.1 uncultured Clostridia bacterium
GTTCAAGGAGATGTGCCTGTCCATCGGCGAGCCGGTCATCCCCTCCGAAATCACCTACTCCATCGAGGAAGCCAAGGCCGCTGCCCTGCGCATCGGCTACCCCGTGGTGCTGCGGCCCGCCTTTACCCTGGGCGGCACCGGCGGCGGCTTTGCCTATAACGAGGAGGAGCTGGAAGAAATCGGCCTGAACGCCTTCTCCCTGTCTCCCGTCCATCAGGTGCTGGTGGAGAAGTCCGTCAAGGGCTACAAGGAGATCGAGTTCGAGGTCATGCGGGACTCCAATGACCACGCCATCACCATCTGCGGCATGGAGAACATCGATCCCGTGGGCGTCCACACCGGCGACTCTCTGGTGGTGGCCCCCATTATGACGTTGAGCAAAGAGGATGAGAAGATGCTCAACGACTCCGCCATTAAGATCATCAAGGAACTGAAAATCGAGGGCGGCTGCAATGTCCAGTTTGCGCTGAACCCCAATTCCTCCGAATACTACCTCATCGAGGTCAACCCCCGTGTGTCCCGCTCCTCTGCCCTGGCTTCCAAGGCCTCCGGCTACCCCATCGCCCGGGTCACCGCGAAAATCGCCGTGGGCATGGCCCTGGAGGACATCAAGATTGCCAACACCACCGCCGCCTTTGAGCCGAGCCTTGACTACGTCATCGCCAAGCTGCCCCGGTTCCCCTTCGACAAGTTCGCTTCCGCCTCCAACGAGCTGGGCACCCAGATGAAGGCCACCGGCGAGGTCATGGGCATCGGTGCGAACCTGGAGGAAGCCCTGCTCAAGGGCATCCGCTCTCTGGAAAGCGGTGAGAACCACATTTACCATCCCAAATTCAACGATATGACCGTGGACGAGATGCTGGCGTATATCAGCAAGTTCCGTTCCGACAACATCTTCGCCATCGCCGAGCTGTTCTACCACGGCGTCAGCGTTGAGAAAATCTACGAGCTGACCCAGATCACTCCCTACTTCCTGAACGCCATCAAGAACATCGTGGACATGGAAGAGACTCTGAAGCTCCATGTGGGCGACGCCGAATGGCTGAAAAAGGCCAAGGTCATGGGATTCTCGGACAAGTACATCGCCCGGCTGTGGAAGCAGACCGAGCTGGATGTGTTCAACGTCCGGAAAGCACACAGCATTTTCCCTGCCTTCCGCATGGTGGATACCTGCCACACCGGGGCCTACATCCCCTATTTCTACTCCTCCTACACCGGGGAAAACGACTCCCGCCTGACCACCAAGAAGAAAATCGTGGTGCTGGGCGCAGGCCCCATCCGCATCGGTCAGGGCGTGGAATTCGACTACTCCACCGTCCACGCCGTCATGACCATCCGCAAGGCCGGTTACGAGGCCATCATCATCAACAACAACCCCGAGACGGTTTCCACCGACTACACCACCGCCGACAAGCTGTACTTTGAGCCCCTGACCCCCGAGGATGTGATGAACATCATCGAGTTTGAAAAGCCCGAGGGCGTCATCGCCTCTCTGGGCGGTCAGACCGCCATCAACCTGGCCCAGCCCCTGCACGACCGGGGCGTGAAGATCATCGGCACCGACTGTGCCGCCATCGACCGGGCCGAGGACCGCAACGAGTTTGAAAAGCTGCTGAACGAACTGAACATTCCCCGGGCCAAGGGCAAGGCCGTGACGAAGATTGAGGACGGCATTGCCGCCGCGGCGGAAATCGGCTATCCCGTGCTGGTGCGCCCCTCCTTCGTGCTGGGCGGCCGGGCTATGCAGATTGTCGCCAACGAGCGCCAGCTGCGCCACTACCTGAAAAACGCCGTGCAGATCGATGAGGACAAGCCTGTATTGGTTGATAAGTACATTCAGGGCAAAGAAGTGGAAATTGACGCCATCTGCGACGGACGGGATGTGTTCGTCCCCGGCATCATGGAGCTGGTGGAGCGCACCGGCGTCCACTCCGGCGACTCCATCTCCGTCTATCCCCCCTTCTCCATCTCCGACAAGGTCAAGGGGATTATTCTCCAGTACGCCAAGAAGCTGGGCCTCGGCATCGGTATCGTGGGCCTGTTCAATATCCAGTTCATCGTGGACAAGGACGACAACGTCTACATCATCGAGGTCAACCCCCGTTCTTCCCGCACCGTTCCCTTCCTGTCTAAGGCTACCGGCTACTCTCTGGCGGACATCGCCACCGAGGTCATTCTGGGCAAGAGTCTGAAAGAGCAGGGCTTCTTCGACATTTATCCCGCCGAGAAGGAGCGGTGGTACGTCAAGGCCCCCGTGTTCTCCTTCAACAAGATTCGCGGTCTGGACGCCTACCTGTCCCCGGAGATGAAGTCCACCGGTGAGGCCATCGGCTACGACAAGACCATGACCCGGGCCCTGTACAAGGCTCTGCAGGCCTCCGGCATGAAGCTGCAGAACTACGGCACCGTGCTGTGCACCATTGCCGACAAGGACAAGGAGGAGGCCCTGCCTCTGATCCGCCGGTTCTACCAGCTGGGCTTCAACATTGAGGCCACCTCCGGCACCGCCGCCTTCCTGAAGCAGAACGGCATCCGCACCCACGCTCTCGCCAAGATCAGCGACGGCAGCGATGAAATTCCCAACGCCCTGCGGCAGGGCCACATCGCCTATGTCATCAACACCCGTGACCCCGGTGCCAACGAAAACGACGGCATCAAGATCCGCCAGATCGCGACCGAGCATAACGTGACCTTGTTCACGGCCCTTGACACCATCAAGGTCCTGCTGGATGTATTGGAGGAGACCACCCTGACCATTTCCACCATCGATGCTTGAGATAAAACCTTCCTTCCCCACAGGGGGAAGGTGAGACTGTCAAAAAACCATGTCATTGCGAACCAGTGCGCACACTGGTGTGGCAATCCGTTCTCCCAATGTTGCGTTTCATCGATTACATGGAAATAAACAGAACTTTTAGGGGAACGGATTCCCACGGTCGCTTCGCTCCCTCGGAATGACATACGCTTTTTCGACACACTGGCTTTCCCCCACAGGGGGGAAGGTTCAGAGCAACAGGAGGAACCATGAAACAAAGCATTTTCACCATCCTGAGCAACACTGCGCTGACGGACAGCGTGTATAAAATGGTGCTGTCCGGCGATACCTCCGCCATCACCGCCCCGGGACAGTTTGTGAATATCCAGCTGGATGGCTTGTTCCTGCGCCGCCCCATTTCCGTCTGCGACTATGACGGAGAAACCTTGACCATTATCTACAAGGTAGTGGGCAAGGGCACGGAAGCTATGAGCGCCATGATTCCCGGCGAAAGCTTAGACATTCTCACCGGCCTTGGCAACGGCTACGACCTGTCCATCACCGGGCAGCACCCCGTGCTGCTGGGCGGCGGTGTCGGCGTGCCGCCCATGTACCGTCTGGCGAAGGAACTGATTGCCCAGGGTAAAAAAGTTGCCGTGATTCTGGGCTTCAATACCAAAAGCGAAATTTTCTACGAGGACGAATTCCGTGCACTGGGCTGTGATGTGACCGTTACCACCGTGGACGGAAGCTACGGCAAAAAGGGCTTTGTTACCGATGCCCTGCCGGAAGGATACACCCACTTCTGCTGCTGCGGCCCCGAGCCTATGCTGAAAGCGGTCTACCGGGCAACCAACACCTCCGGCCAGATGAGCTTTGAGGAGCGGATGGGCTGCGGCTTCGGCGCCTGCATGGGCTGCTCCTGCAAGACCCTGACGGGTAATAAGCGCATCTGCAAGGACGGCCCCGTGATGAAGAAGGAGGAGATTTTATGGGAAGCCTGAGCGTCAACCTCTGCGGCATTGAACTAAGTAACCCCGTAATCCCTGCCTCCGGCACCTTCGGCTACGGCTACGAATATGCCGAACTTTATGATATCAATGAGCTGGGTACTTTTTCCTTCAAAGGCACCACGAAGGATGCCCGGTTCGGAAATCCCACCCCCCGGATTGCCGAGTGTACCGCCGGTATGATCAACGCCGTGGGTTTGCAGAATCCCGGCGTGGAAAAGGTCATTTCCGAGGAACTGCCAAAGCTGAAACAGTGCTTCCATAAGCCAGTCATGGCAAATGTCTCCGGCTTTAGCGTGGAGGATTACGCCTACACCTGCGAAAAGCTGGACAAGGAAGAACAGGTGGGCTGGCTGGAGGTCAATGTCAGCTGTCCCAACGTTCACGGCGGCGGCATGAGCTTCGGCACCCAGCCGGAAGCGGCTGCGGAAGTGACCAGAGCGGTTAAAGCCGTCACCAAAAAGCCCGTGATCATCAAGCTTTCTCCCAATGTCACCGACATTGTCTCCATCGCCACGGCCTGCGAGGAGGCGGGAGCCGACGGCATCAGCCTGATCAACACCATGCTTGGTATGCGCATCAACCTGCGCACCCGCAAGCCTATCATCGCCAACACCATGGGCGGCTTCTCCGGCCCCGCCATCTTCCCGGTGGCGCTGCGGATGGTGTATCAGGTGGCCAACGCCGTGAAGGTGCCCGTCATCGGCATGGGCGGCGTGTCCAGCGCGGAAGATGTGATTGAAATGATGCTGGCGGGCGCGACTGCTGTAGAGGTAGGCGCGGCGAACCTCGTAAACCCCTTCATCTGCCGGGACATCATCCGGGATTTGCCGGATACCATGAAGAAATACAGAATTGAAAATCTGAAAGATATTATAGGAGGCGCACACAATGGGTAAGGACGTTATCGTAGCCTGCGACTTTTCCTCTGCCGAGGCAACCTTCACGTTTTTGGACAAGTTCACCGGGCGCAAGCCCTTCGTCAAGATCGGCATGGAGCTGTACTATGCCGAAGGCCCCAGCATCGTCCGGGAAATCAAGGCCCGGGGGCACAAGATTTTTCTTGACCTGAAGCTCCACGACATTCCCAACACCGTGAAGAAGGCCATGGCGGTGCTGAGCAATCTGGATGTGGACATCACCAACCTCCACGCCGCCGGAACCACCGCCATGATGCAGGCCGCTTTGGAGGGCCTGACCCGTCCCGA
The DNA here is from genome assembly GCA_946011705.1 of uncultured Clostridia bacterium. Lineage (GTDB taxonomy): Bacteria > Bacillota > Clostridia > Oscillospirales > Oscillospiraceae > Faecousia. Next base: position 4,974 of record CAMGCA010000062.1, read on the forward strand.
CGGCACCCGACCCCTGCTGATTGCCGTGACCCAGCTGACCTCCACCGATCAGGAGGCCATGGAGCGGGATCTGATGATCCACGCCCCCATCGATGAAGTCGTGATGCACTACGCCGAAACCGCGAAAAACGCCGGTCTGGACGGCATCGTGTGCTCCCCCCTGGAGGCGGGCAAGGTTCACGACCGCTGCGGCAAGAGCTTCCTGACGGTCACCCCCGGCGTTCGCTTTGCGGACGGGGACGTGGGCGACCAGAAGCGGGTCATGACCCCCGCCGCCGCCAAGGCCATCGGCTCCGACTACATCGTGGTGGGCCGTCCCATCACCGCCGCCGCCGACCCCGTGGCCGCTTATGAGCGGTGCATTGCCGAATTCTGCGACTAAGCGGGCTGTGCCCGCCGACAATGCGTGACAGGGCGGATGTGTAGTCGTTACACCATTGGGTGGTGCTCGATTCGTTACCGTTCTGTATGAATAAAGATATAAGGAGATAGAACTATGGAAGCCTACAAGCGCGAGTTTATTCAGTTTCTGGAAAAGGCCGGTGTTCTGAGATTTGGCGACTTCACCGCCAAGTCCGGCAGAAAGATTCCCTACTTCATCAATGCCGGTGACATCAAAACCGGCGAGCAGGTAGCCACCCTGGGCGAGTTCTATGCCCGTGCCTATCAGGAAAAGCTGGGCAAGAAGCAGGCCGTTCTCTATGGCCCGGCCTACAAGGGCATTTCCATTGCCGTGTCCGCTGCGGTGGCTCTGAGCAAGGACGGTCTGAATGTGCCCTTCTTCTTTAACCGCAAGGAAGCCAAGGATCACGGCGAGGGCGGCGTGTTCGTGGGCTATGTACCTCAGCCCGGTGAGGAAGTGGTCATCATGGAGGATGTGATCACCGCCGGCACCGCCATCCGGGAGAGCATGGCCATTCTCGGCCACTTGGAGGGCGTAAAAGTCGCCGCCACCTTCATCATGGTGGACCGCAAGGAGCGGGGCAAGGGAACGAAGCTTGCCATGCAGGAGGTTGAGGACGAGTTCGGCTTCCCCGTGTACTCCGTGGTGGATGTGTATGACATCATCGAGTATCTGGAAGAAGACCCCGCCAACGCCGAGAACGTGACCCGGATTAAGAATTATCTGGCCGTGAATGGAGCGAACGTATGAGAAGTCTGAACAGCATCCTGGAACTGAGCGTTAACGAGCTGGACGAGCTGATCGCCACCGCCAAGGACATCATTGCCCATCCCGAAGCCTACTGGGACAGATGCGCCCACAAGAAGCTGGCGACATTGTTCTTCGAGCCTTCCACCCGCACCCGGCTGAGCTTCGAGGCCGCCATGCTGGAGCTGGGCGGCACGGTGCTGGGCTTCAGCGAGGCCGGTTCCTCCTCCGCCGCCAAGGGCGAGAGCGTCTCTGACACCGCCCGGATGGTCAGCTGCTACGCCGACATCATCGCCATGCGCCACCCCAAGGAGGGCGCGCCCTACGTTGCCTCCCGAGCGGCCAGCATCCCCGTCATCAACGCCGGTGACGGCGGCCACAATCATCCCACCCAGACCCTAGCCGACATTCTGACCATCTCTCGGGAGTTGGGGAGGCTTGACAATCTGACCATCGGCGTCTGCGGCGACCTGAAATACGGCCGCACGGTGCATTCCCTGATTGAGGCCATGAGCCGCTATGAGGGCATCAAATTTGTTCTGATTTCCCCGGCGGAATTGAAGATTCCCGGCTTTATCCGCTACAATGTGTTTGAAAACAAGGGCATTCCTTACACCGAGACTACCTCTCTGGAAGAAGCCATGCCGGAGCTTGACGTACTGTACATGACGAGAATCCAGCGGGAGCGGTTCGACGATCCCTGGGAGTACGAGCGGCTGAAGGACAGCTATGTGCTGGACGTGGAGAAGATGAAGCTGGCGAAGGAGCAGATGTGCGTCCTGCACCCCCTGCCCCGGGTCAACGAGATCAGCGTAAAGGTGGACGACGACCCCCGTGCCGCCTACTTCCGTCAGGCCCTGAACGGTAAGTATATGCGTATGGCCCTGATTCTGAAGCTTCTGGACGAGGCAAAGCGGAATCCTGAGAAGGAAGCCATTGATACCACAGAACTGGAATACGATCGGGTCTGCCACAACCCCAAGTGCATCTCCCAGACGGAGCAGGAGCTGCCCCAGATTTTCCGCTGCACCGACAAGGCCGCGGATATCCACCGCTGCATCTACTGCGAACAGCGTGCATAAACGAAAATGAGCCGCCCGTTTGGGCGGCTTATATTTGTATCACAGCAGCATCCCCAGCAGCTTCGCGTCGGTAAAGGCCGGGTGTTCGTAAGCCGCGTCCAGCAGCGCGTCCATATTGTCCGCGTCGTTTTCGATCTCTTTGGAGAACAGCTGGGCCGTTTCCACGAAATCCCCGCCCAATGTCCGCAGCAGCAGACAGGCGATGACCAGGAATTTCACCCGGCTGTACAGGTCGTAATCCGATACGGCCTGCAGCCAGTAGCGGTTTACAAAGTACCGGGCCAGCGCCAGTGTCCGGCGGTCCCAATCAGACGGAGCCGGGGAGCGCAGCCGGGTATCCCATCCATCTGTGAGAATCTCAAGTGACTGGAAAAAGGAAATGATTTCCCCGATATCTCCCGGCTGAGCCAGCTCCCGGGCAGTTTCCAGCGCGGCAGCCATATCAAAGGGGACGGATTCCGCTCCGTCCAGCTCCCCTTGCGCCTGGCAGCCGTAGAGCAGAAGCAGGGCCAGGGTCTGGCCAACAGTCCGGCTGGAATCCTTCAGCAGTTCCAGCGCTTTTACGCGGGTACTTTTCAGGACTTCCATAGCGTCCCGGTCATATTCGGCCGCGCCGATACCGGGAACCGTTTCTGTGATGTATCCGGCGGATTCGTTCAAAATCAGCCGGGCGGCCTCCGGACAGCTGAGTTCCAGCCCCAGCTCCACAAAGTCGCCGTAGTCGTGGGTCAGCCGGGGAAACTCCCGGCAGGTTTTGCACAGGGCAGCTTCCCCCAGCTCCGCCTGGATCCGGCACAGTCCGTCCAACCGCCACATGGGGCATCGTCCGTCGGATATGGTTATATAGGTTTCACCGTCCTCATCCCGAAGAACGCGGCGAAGATCGTTGCCCAGCGGGCCGGGAAGCTTCCGGTAGCGGGAGGCAGAATCCGGGTCTACCTGCACCTCCCACTCCTGGCAGCAGCTGTCGGGACAGCCGCCCGCAAGGCAGTGAAAACGGTCAAAATAATCGGGTTTTGTCAGTTTCATAAGGATTCTCCCAAAGAAAGGAGCGCATACAGCCGGTATGCGCTCCGAAATGTTATTTGTTGGGCCGGATGGCGCCCATAATGGAGGAGGCATCCTGCAAAGCCTGCTTGCTGGAACTGACAGCCACCTGAAGCTGAGTCAGCTGGGACATGACCTTGTCTGCCATTTCCGTAATGTCGGCGGAAATGCCATCCACCTTGGCGGAGGCCTCGGTCAGGACGCTGTTGGCCTGAAAATACACCAGCTCCGCCCGTTCTTTCGCCTCCCGTTCAATGCGCTCTGCCCGCCGGTAGGCCTCCAGCTCGTCACTGGCGATGGGGGACAGCGCGGGCGTTTCCGCATTCTGCTCCGGGGCGGCAGACTGCGCCAGCTGCTGTTCCAGCTCCGCGCACCGGGCCTGGGCTGCCTCCAATTGCCGGGTCAGCTCGTCGCACCGGTCCTCCAGAGAAGAAATGACAGACTGCTGATTTTCCAGCTCCGGCAGAGCCTCCACCCGCTGACGCAGAGCATCATTCTCGGCAGTGAGCTGGTTAACCTGATTGGTATGCTTTGTGTTGAGATATTCCAGATAATGCACCACATCCTCCCGGTTGAAGCCGTTGAACGCGGAGCGGAAATTCTGAGACGCCGCCATAAAAGTTCCTCCTTGAAAGCGGTTGATTCACGGATTTTTCTGAATTATACCACAGAAAAACAGGAAAAACAACCTCTTTCCACCATACTCCAC
>CAMGCA010000063.1 GCA_946011705.1 uncultured Clostridia bacterium
AGTACCAGCCCAGAAAGCGGCCCACCTTGTAGGCGTGGTCAGCGGTCAGATTGCAGTTGGCTTCCCCACGGAAGCCGTCGGTTCCAAAGTATTTTCCCATAAGAGAACTCCTTTCGGTGGAGTTACAAGATACGAGATACAAGATACAAGATAAGGCAGATCGCAGCAGGTTGAAACAGAATATCTTGTATCTAGTATCTTATATCTTGTATCTCAAGACAATGTTGCAGATTTCAGACTTTTTTTACGACGATGCCGCCGGTTTTCCAGATGCTGTTTTCCGGCACCATGCCCCGAACGCAGGAAGTGGGATAGATGTTGGTATGGCGGCCGATGACGGTGCCGGGATTGAGGACGCTGTTGCAGCCCACCTCCACGAAATCACCTAGCATGGCGCCAAACTTTTTCAGGCCGGTTTCGATCTGCTCCTCGCCGTTCTTCACTACCACCAGGGTCTTATCGGACTTGACGTTGGAGGTAAGACTGCCCGCACCCATGTGGGACTTGTAGCCTAAGATGCTGTCGCCTACATAGTTGTAATGGGGCACCTGCACGTTGTCGAAGAGGATCACATTTTTCAGCTCCACGGAGTTGCCTACCACGCAGTTTGCGCCCACCAGCGCGCTGCCGCGGACAAAGGCGCAGTGCCGAACCTCCGTGCCGGGGCCGATGATGCAGGGAGCTCCCAGAAACGCTGTGGGGGCCACGGTGGCGGTTTCATGTACCCAGACGGTGGGAGACACTTCCCGGTAGCCCTCGCCCAGTTGGGGGCCGAGGGAGAGAATCAGAGCCTTGATCCCGCCCAGTGCCTGCCAGGGATATTCAAATCCGGAAAGATATTCCCCGGCGAGGGAATGGGTCAGATCATACAGCTGGTTTACTTTTAACATAAAAAACCTCCTTCGGCATGAAGCCGACGGCAAAATGAACGGAACTACTATACAACGCCTGAAGTGATTTGTCAACGGTTATGCCAAAAAATGTATAAAAACCGACTGAAAATTTTGCAAATTAGATTCAACAGACAAAAGGAAAGGAGCCGCGAAGCGGCTCCGGTGGTTTCTTATGTGGTTCGCTGACTGACCAGATCGGAAATCTTCTGAAGATCCTCCTGAGAAATATCCTCCCGCCGCAGCAGCGCGTCGAACAGGCCTACGATCTCCGGCTTGTGACGGTGGCTGAAGATGGTGGTGGCGAAATACTCTTCCCGGCTCATGGTGGGGGAGAAGACTCTGCCGTAGGTTTTGCTGCGCTTGACAAGACCGGCTTCCCGGATTGCGCCCTTCTGAAGCAGACCGTTCAGAAGAATATGCACCGAGCTGTCCTTCCAGGTTTTCTCCTCGGAACGTTCCAAAAGATCGGAGCGAGACAAGGGCTGGCCGCTTTCCCAGAGAACATCCATAATTTCCATTTCACTTTTTGTGAGTTCCATCCACACACCCCCTCACCTGAACTCCATCTCATTATAGTCGAATACCCATATTTTGTCAATCCGCAAAATGCAAAAAACAGAATTTTTTATCATCAAATCATAGAGAAAATACGGAAAGAGCGGGTGATAATTGTATATAATCGCAAATTTTGACAGCCTAATTTTACTGCCGCGGCACAAAAGAACAGAAAGTGTGCTGATTGGAAATTCGACGAACTCCGGTAAACATAACATGAAAACAGAAATAGTATGTACGTAGTGCATGGAAAACGGCGAAAACGCAAACGTTTTCGCCGTGTACATCATTTTTCAGTTTAGCAGGGTTTCCCGAAGTAATTGGCGGTTGGCCTCCAGGTCGGCGGAGAGAACCGCCATACCGTCAATTTTTTCGTCGGTGAAGGTTCCGTCCGCCGGAATCCGCTGACTGGTGATCTGAGCGTCGGAGAGCTTGGGCAGAATCTCCATGGCCAGCAACACCAGCCTGCCGTAATTCATGTCCGTGCTGATGAGAGGCAAAAGCTCATCGATCAGCGGCAGCAGGTCCTTCCACTTGATGTTTCGGTAGCTGCCCAGAAGCGCGTTCATCAGCTTTCGCTGGCGGCTGGTGCGGCTGAAATCGCCGTCCGCGTCCAGCTTACGGATCCGGGCATAGGTCAGCGCCTGTTCACCGTTCAGCACCTGTACTCCGGCGGAAAGGCCGCTGCCGGTTTCCTTGTTGATTTCCGCCGCTTCATCCTCCCGCAGCTCCAGCTGAACGCCTCCCAGCAGATCGATGATCTGGGAGAACTGGGAAAAATCCACCTCGATATTGCCGTCGATATGCAGATCAAAGTTTTCACGGAGTGTGCGGTCCAGCAGCGCGGCGCCGCCTTCGGAATAGGCGGCATTGATGCGGTTGTTGTGGTGTCCGGGGATGGGGACGTACAGATCCCGCAGGAAGGAGGTCATGGTCACGTTCCCGGTTTTACGATGGTAGGTGCACAGAATCATGGAATCAGACCGGGCAGTTTCCTCGCCCTCCCGGCGATCCTGCCCGATGAGCAGGATGTTGACGATGCCGCTGCCGGTGCCTCCGATGAGCTCCGATTCCGTTCCGAAACCTTCCGATGCCAGATTTGACACAAAGCCGCTGAGCCGGGTGCCAAAGTCGGCAACCGGCTGGGTGTAGTGTATTTTTCCCAGCACCTGCTGGAACAGGGCGGTGGCGCCCAGAAGAAGGACCAGGACCAGTGCCAGCAGGGAGCATAAAAGCTTCATGGCCCAGCGGGCGAAGGTGTCGTGCTGTTTTCGTTTCATATACGTTCCTCCAGATGGCCAGATGGATGGAACAGAATATGCGCGCCAGTTTTGTACTATTCCCAGTGCCCGCTGCGAAGGGTTTCCAGCACACGGCTGAAAAAGAGGCTGTTGGAGGGCCGGTCGTTCAGATCGGGGAAGAGCTGCTGCCAACGTTCCGCGTTTCGGATCTTCCAGGCCTGCTCAAGGGCGCTGCGGATATTGCGCTCCACGGCTTTGGGGCCGCTGCCGATCCGCTTGGCCACCTCGGGATAGAGCACCTTGGTGATGGACTGGGAGGGGTCTTCCGCCAGTATGGCCAGGGATTCCACAAGGGGCAGATACCCATTGTAGCCCGAAGGCACGCCCAGCCAGTACAGGAACCTGTGAATCTGCTCACGGGAGGCCCAGACGAGATTGACGCGCTGCTTGAGGTCCAGCATTCGGGTTACGACGCTCTGCACGGGACAGGGCCGGCGGATCATATAACCGATGCCCAGCGATTCCGCCACGTCAAAGGTGTACTGGGTGAACAGGGGACTGACGGCGATGACGATGGGCCGGATATCCTTGGCAATGGCAATTTCCAGCATGGAGATTCCGTCCAGTTCCGGAAGCATCAGATCCAGCACCAGGCAGTCGCAGTGTTCCTGACACAGGATATCCAGCGCCTGCTGCCCGTCTGAGCAGGTCAGAGTCCGAAAATAAGGCTGAAAAGCTTCCGCAAGCTGCTGCCGAAAGGCATCGTTACTGTCCGCGATCAGCAGTGTCTGCATATTCTGATCCCCCCGTTCTCGAGAATTTGGGATATACGATACCATATTTATATCCTGTTTTCAAGAAAAACGGGGAAGTTGGTTTTCGACAATTATCGACAAACGGGCGCACCGTGTAACGCGGAGCGCCCGAGGCGTTGAGTTGTCGGAATCAACCGCCGAAATAACGGCGGAAATACTCGTACCAATCGTCAAAGCTGCCGCCGTCCGGCGTGGGCTGGGTGGTTTCCGGAGTCTGCTCGTCGGTCTGCTGGGGGCGCTCGTCCAGGGTGATCTCCAGGGTAAGCTGCTTGCCGCCGCGGTTGACGGTGACGGTAGTGGTGTCGCCGGCCTTGAAGCCGCGCAGAGCACGGGTCAGATCGGTGATGTTGCTGACGCTGTGGCCGCCCACATCGGTGATGATATCCTTCACCTGAATGCCGGCCTTTTCGGCGGCGTGACCCTCTTCTACCTTAGCGACATAGGCGCCGGTGGGCAGGCTGTACCGGGAAGCGGCTTCCTCGTCTACATTTTCCACGCTGACGCCCAAATAGGCGCCGGTGACATAGCCGTAGTCGATGAGATCGGTAAACATAGCCGCCACATCGTCAATAGGGATGGCAAAGCCGATGCCCTCAATGGACGCGCCGGAATTGGTGGTGCCGGAATACTTGGCGGTGGTGATGCCGATGACCTGGCCATACATATTGAACAGGGGACCGCCGGAGTTGCCGGGGTTAATGGCCGCGTCGGTCTGGATCATGCTGATAGTGGTCACGCCGCCGGTGGCGACCTCCCGGTTGATGCCGCTGACATAGCCGATGGTTTGGGTGGCGGCCAGCTTGCCCAGGGGGTTGCCGATGGCAGCCACCATATCGCCGATGACCAGGTCGTGGCTGCTGCCCAGGGTCACGGCGGGCATATCCGCGCCATCGACCTTCAGAACGGCCACATCGTTGGTGGCGTCCTTGCCCTTCAGCTCAGCCGGATACTCGGTACCATCATAGGTGGTGACCGTCAGCTCGGTGGCGCCTTCCACCACATGGTAGTTGGTGACGATGTAGCCGTCAGCGGTGAGAATAAAGCCGGAGCCGGAGGAAGTGCCGGTGGAGATATTTCCGTAGATGCCGGTGGAGGTCACCGTAGAGCAGATGGCCACCACGCTGTCCACACAGGCGGCGTAGAGTTGGCTGGGGGTCATGGCGCTGCCGTCGGTGGGCACCAGCGTGCCCTTGCCGGAGGATGTGGTAGTTTCAATCTGCTTTTGCAGAACGTTGAGCTTTTCCGTCAGGGCCTGCTCCCGGGTTTCCCAGTGCTTATTCACCATGGCGGCGGTAATGCCGCAGCCGCCGACCACCAGCGCCACTGCCAGCACACCGGCGATGATGGGCTTCCAGATGGGCTTGCGGGGCTTTTTCGCCGGTTTCTGACTGGGGCGCGTGGGCGCGGAATCGTAGCCGTACCTGGCGTGGTGATTCATTTCGTAGGGCGCGTTGGCGTATGGGGATTCCCGGCGGCCGGTGCCGGCAGCGTGCCAGGCGCCGTCATTGGCTGCGTTCCGCTGGGGTTCCACGGGGTCTTCCGGAAGGGGTTCCGGCTGGTTTTCAAACTCGTTGTTTTCAAAGGATTCCATAATGGGTGCCTCCCTGTCTGTTTTCTTAGCGTAAAGCATACTGCCCACTTATGAAGAATTTGTGTATGCAAAAGAAATAAACTATAAATTTCCAAGTTCATCATATCGGCTTTTTTGCCCCATGTCAAGCAGTTCAACAGAAAAGGAGGCCCCCATGGTTCCGGGAGCCTCGTAAAGGGGAATCAGCGCTTGCGGAAGGACTTGCAGTCGGTGCACTGATCCATGGTGGGGTTGACCTCGTGGGTGCCCACCAGAATCCGGTCCAGAGAGCAATAGTTCTCGCTTTCACAGTGATGGGCGCACTGGCGCACGGTGCATTCAATGCTCTTGTTGGCATGGCAATCCATAGCTTTTTCCTCCTTTTGATTGGATTCGGACTTAGTATGGCGCGGATGAAAAAACGTATACAGGAAAAGCTTTCCAACCTTGCATTTTATCGGAATGTGTGGTATTTTTAATGATGTTCAGACCAGCGTATTTGTTCGCCGCGGGAGATTCTTTTCCGGTTTGCGATGACGAAAAGGGGAATGACTTATGGCAAAAATCGCGCCTTCCATCCTGTCTGCGGATTTTGTGAATCTGGAGCGGGATATTCCCAATATCGAGGAAAACGGAGGCGAGTGGGTCCATGTGGACGTGATGGACGGCAGCTTTGTGCCCAATATCACCATCGGTCTGCCGGTGCTGCGGGATATCCGGCGGATCACGAGCCTGCCGCTGGACGTACACCTGATGATCGAGCGTCCCATCCGTTATGCCGAACGGTTTATCAAAGCCGGCGCGGACTGGCTGACCATCCATCTGGAGGCCGACACCCCTCACAATACCATGACCTGCCTGGAGATGATCCGGGCCATGGGCTGCAAGGCGGGGCTGTCCATCAAGCCGGGCACGCCGGTGAAGGCGGTGCTGCCGTATCTTACCAAATGCGACATGATCCTGGTGATGACCGTGGAGCCGGGCTTCGGCGGGCAGTCCTTCATGACGGACATGATGGACAAGACCCGTTGTCTGCGAAAGCTTCTGGACGAGGTAAACCCGGAGTGTCTCATTGAGGTGGACGGCGGCATCGACACGGTGACCCAGGAAATCTGCAAGAAAAACGGCGTGGACGTGATGGTGACAGGCTCTGCCTACTTCAAGGCGGCAGACCGGGCGGCGTTCGTGAAGATCATTCAGGAGTAATTGCGCGCGGGCGGGAGGATAACACGCCCGTTATCGCGCTGAGTGCAACTGATACATTTGTACCGATTTTAGAACATCGGGAATTGACATTTCCCGCCGCATCCTGTATAATATCTGCGGAAAACTCAGGTGTTCCACCATGTAAATCCAAAGGCGACAAAACGTCTTTTGAAAGAAAGGAAAATTGCCATGATTTATAGTGCAGAAGTACAGAATATGTGCTCCGTGGCCAAGGGCGCCTATCACGGCCCCGCTCCCATTCCCGAAGAGGGCAAGTGGGTTCAGGCTAAGGAAATCAAGGACATCAGCGGTTTCACCCACGGTGTGGGCTGGTGCGCTCCCCAGCAGGGTGCCTGCAAGCTGACCCTGAACGTGAAGGAAGGCATCATCGAGGAAGCTCTGGTTGAGACGCTGGGCTGCTCCGGTATGACCCACTCCGCCGCTATGGCTTCCGAGATCCTCATCGGCAAGACTCTGCTGGAGGCTCTGAACACCGACCTGGTGTGCGACGCCATCAATACCGCCATGCGTGAGCTGTTCCTGCAGATCGTTTACGGCCGTACCCAGTCCGCTTTCTCCGAGGGCGGTCTGGCAGTGGGCGCTTCTCTGGAAGACCTGGGCAAGGGCCTGCGCAGCCAGGTGGGCACCATGTTTGCCACCAAGGAGAAGGGCCCCCGTTACCTGGAGATGGCTGAGGGCTACGTTACCCGCTGCGCTCTGGACGAGGACAACCTGATCATCGGTTACGAGTTCGTCAATCTGGGCAAGATGATGGACTTCATCAAGAAGGGCGACGACGCGAACACCGCTCTGGAGAAGGCCAAGGGTTCCTATGGCCGTTTCGCCGGTGCCGCGAAGTACATCGACCCCCGTCACGAATAAGAGGAGGACGCTAAGATGGCTTTGTTTGAAGGTTACGAAAGAAAAATCGACAAGATCAACGGCGTTCTGGCTCAGTATGGCCTTGCTTCCGTTGAGGAGTGCCGTGAAATCTGTCAGGCCAAGGGCTTCGATCCCTATGAGATCGTCAAGGGCATTCAGCCCATCTGCTTCGAGGACGTGGCTTGGGCCTACTGCATGGGCGCCGCCATCGCTCTGAAGAAGGGCGTTAAGACCGCCGCTGAGGCCGCTGAGGCCATCGGCATTGGTCTGCAGGCTTTCTGCATCCCCGGCTCCGTCGCTGAGGACCGCAAGGTCGGTCTGGGCCACGGCAACCTGGGCGCTATGCTGCTGCGGGACGAGACCAAGTGCTTTGCTTTCCTGGCCGGCCACGAGTCCTTCGCTGCCGCTGAGGGCGCTATTGGTATCGCCCGTTCCGCCAACAAGGCTCGTAAGGAGCCCCTGCGGGTTATTCTGAACGGTCTGGGCAAGGACGCTGCGCAGATCATCTCCCGTATCAACGGCTTCACCTACGTGCAGACCAAGTTCGACTACTACACCAGCGAGCTGACCATCGTCAAGGAGTACAAGTACTCCGATGGCGAGCGGGCTGCTGTCCGCTGCTACGGTGCTGACGATGTCCGCGAGGGCGTTGCCATCATGCACCACGAGGGCGTGGACGTTTCCATCACCGGCAACTCCACCAACCCCACCCGTTTCCAGCATCCTGTTGCCGGCACTTACAAGAAGGAGTGCATCGAGCAGGGCAAGCGCTACTTCTCCGTGGCCTCCGGCGGCGGCACGGGCCGTACCCTGCACCCCGACAACATGGCCGCGGGCCCCGCTTCCTACGGCATGACCGACACCATGGGCCGTATGCACAGCGATGCCCAGTTCGCCGGTTCCTCCTCCGTCCCCGCCCACGTGGAAATGATGGGCTTCCTGGGCGCGGGCAACAACCCCATGGTCGGTATGACTGTGTCTGTCGCAGTTGCGGTCGAAGAATCTCTTATGTAACGGATTCGGAACGTTTTAGGATCCATGGGTAAGGTGGCAACCTGCCACCGGCAGGTTGCGGGTATTTCTATCCGCAATGCGTTGCATTGCTCTCCCATGGTCGGTATGACCGTCTCCGTGGCTGTTGCTGTTGAGGAAAGCCTGAAGTAAGCGGGTAAAACCCTTACTTTGAACCGTAAAAAGTTCAAACCCCACTTTTCGCAAAATATAAGCAAGGAAGCACATCCTACTCCCCAAAAGAGTTGTGATGTGCTTCCTGTTTTTGCGTTTTGTGCTTTGCTTTGATGGGATAATTTCAGAAACCGACGCTGTCCAGAATCCCTCCTTTTTCGTCCTTCCAAATGAACCGGCGTTCCTTCTGGACACCGGTGCTTTTTTACTGTATAATGAAGAAAAAGGGGGATTTCTTATGGTAAGAGATTTAATGCACGACCCGCTGTTTCTTGGCAGAAAGTCGGCGCCTGCCACAAAAGAAGACTTGCAGACCGCTCTGGATCTGCTGGATACCCTGACGGCTCACAAGGATACCTGCGTGGGCATGGCGGCGAATATGATCGGGGTCTGCAAACGGATCGTCGCCTTTGACAACGCCGGGACTTACATGGTTATGCTGAACCCGGAGATCGTAAAAGCGGCGGGGGAGTACGAAACCGAGGAGGGCTGCCTGTCCCTGTTGGGCGGCCCCCGGAAGACTAAACGGTACGAGAAGATTAAAGTACAGTACCAAACGCTGGATTTTCAGCCAAGCCTGAA
>CAMGCA010000064.1 GCA_946011705.1 uncultured Clostridia bacterium
TTTGTTCATTCTGTCAGACTGCGTTTTAAGTTTATTGGCGTACGTGTTTTTAAGAGTCTCAATATCCACAATCCCACGCTCCGCCTCCTTTGCGGTCTCCACGGAGGCCATGTGTAGCTTTTCGGCATTCTGCTTGAGCAGGGCGTTGGTGATGTCCGTCACCTGCCGCTGGGCCTGAGCCGCCTCGGTGGAGTGGGCGATGCCCAGAGCCAGCACCATCTGGTTCTTCCACAGAGGGATGGTGTTGACCAGAGTGGTCTGAATCTTCTCCACCATCACGGTGTCGTTGTTCTGAATCATTCGAATCTGGGGCGCGGTCTGGATGGAGATGGCCCGGGTCAGCTCCAGATCATGAATTTTCTTCTCAAAGCGCAGACACTTCTCGGAAAGGTCTCTGGCCGCCTGGGCATCCTCGGCAAGTCCGGTGCGCTGAGCGGTTTCCTCCAGCTGACGCAGCTTCGTGGAGCGAACCTGCTCCAGCTTCTGCTTACCCGCCAGAATGTACATGGTCAGCTCCTTGAAATAGGCCAGATTCTGCTCGTACATCTTGTCGAGAACCGCGGAGTCCTTCATCAGGCGCACCTGATGCTGCTGCAGGGCGTCGCTGATCTTTTCCACATTGGCTTCCGCCTTGGCGTAACGATTTTTCATCGTCTCCAGCTTGTTTGCCTGCTTGCGGAAGAAGCCGAACAGGCCCTTCTCCTCCTCGGCGTCAAAGCCCTTCAGCTCCCCCACAACGCCGGTGATCAGCTCCCCCACCTCACCTAAGTCCTGGGTGCGGACATTTGCCAGAGCGGTATCGGAAAAATCCGCCATTTTCTTCTGGGTACCCGCGCCGTACTGCAAAATCTGCGCAGTATTCTCCACGTCAATTTTCGCGGCGAAGTCGTCCACGATTTTCTGCTCCTCCGGGGTCAGAACCGTCTCCGGCTTGGTCTGCTGCAGGGCTGTTTCCTCCTTCACCACCAGCTCCGGGGCGTCGTTCAAATCCGGTTCCAGGGTCAGACTGGGAATCGTTTCCTTGTTCCATTCAGTGCTCATTGTCTATTCTCCTGTTTCTTCAGTTTTGAAAGCGTGTCCTCTGTCAGACCCTCCTGGGCCAGCAAGGTATTCAGCACGGAAATATCGCTGGATACATCCATGGCGGTATCCTCAAAAACGGAATCCAGCAGCTTCTCAAAGGCCAGATTCAGGGTATCCAGTGTGTCCTCGATTTCCTTCTTGGATGCCCGGATGGTTTCCCCCTGAACGGGCTGGGCATCCATTTCCGCGTAGGCGTTCAGCAGCTTCACCGTCATGGGCAGGTAGTAATCCATCAGCTTTTTCAGGTCGGGCACAATCTCCGGGTGGGCCTGGGCCCGCTCAAAAATCCGCCGGACAATCAGCTCTATCCGGGAAATCTTGCCGGAAATTTCCTGCCCGGGGATGGCGTCGTTGCAGCGGCGAATCTCCGCGATGAAGGCATTGCCCCGCTCCGCCACCTCCCGCACTCTGGGGTCAGTGGCAGCGGCCGTCCGCTGCGCCTGTTTTTCCGCTTCCAGTTCCTCTTTCTTTCGGGCTTCCAGCGCAAGGCGGCTGCGCTCGTAGTGCCGGTAGGTCTCGTGGCTGGTAATGAGACAGGTTTCCTCCTTATCCAGATGGCCCTCCAAAAAGTAGCCGTCGTTGATCATTTTTACCAGCTCTTTGCGGACGAATTTCACATTTTTCCCCACGCTTCGGGCCAGTTTTTCCAGTGCGCAGTGGGTATTGGTACCCAAAGTCTTGCAATACTTTTTGAAGCGGCTCACCCGCTCCAGACCCCGCACACCCCCAACGATCAGGCAAACGCCGCCGCAGAAAGCCGCGAGGCCAAACACCGCCGGAACCCCGGACACCCCGGTGACCGCCGCGAGGATAACCGTGGACAAAAAGCCCAGAAACCCAAAGCAGGACAGCAGGCTTCCGCCTACGATCTTCACGATGCCCACGGCCGTTTTTCCATCGGTGCTGCAGTAGAGCGCAGGCAGTGTTTGCGGCTGATCGATGATCTTCGGTTTCTGCCTGACCTGTGCCGCGCGGGAAGCGTTATCCGCAGACCGGGCCGCGTTGTCCACCGCCCGGCGCACCGCTTCCCCGCCCACGTCAATGGCGTGGTTCACCGTCCGGGTGATGTTCTGGTTTAAAGTTCGATAGTCCTGAGAATTGATGGCCTGATCAATGATATCCTGAATGTTTCGGCCCAACGCTTCCCAGTCCTGATTGTTGTTCGCCATATGATCCACTCCACGCAATAGTGCCCTTATTATAGCCTTTTCTTTCAAAAAACGCAAGTGCTAACCGAATCTATCCTGCATGGAAGACACATTTTCCTATAAAAAAACCATGAAGCGGCGAATCGCTTCATGGTTTTTAGGGTTGCTTACAGATGCAGGACCCGATCCTTGATCTCCTGGGTACGGCCCTGGTTCCAATACTGAGTGCCGATATAGCCGCAGGTACGGCGGGCAACGTTCATCTTGCTCTGGTCGGTATTGCCGCACTGGGGGCAGACCCAAATGAGCTTGCCGTCGGTGTCCTCCTGAATGGAGATCTCGCCGTCATAGCCGCACGCCTGGCAGTAGTCGGACTTGGTGTTCAGCTCTGCGTACATGATGTTGTCGTAGATGTACTGCATGACCTCCAGCACCGCGTCGATGTTCTGCTGCATATTGGGCACCTCCACATAGCTGATGGCGCCGCCGGGAGACAGCTGCTGGAACTGGGCCTCAAAGGACAGCTTGGTGAAGGCGTCGATCTCCTCGCAAACATGGACGTGGTAGGAGTTGGTAATGTAGCTCTTGTCGGTAATGCCGGGAATCACGCCAAACCGCTTTTGCAGGCACTTGGCAAACTTGTAGGTGGTGGATTCCAGGGGCGTGCCGTAGAGGGAGTAGTCGATGTTCTCCGCGGTCTTCCACTGAAGGCACTTGTCATTCATCTTCTGCATGACAGACAGGGCGAAGGGCTTGGCCTCCTCGTCCGTGTGGGACTTGCCGGTCATGTACTTGACGCACTCGTACAGGCCCGCGTAGCCCAGAGAGATGGTGGAGTAGCCGCCGTAGAGGAGCTTATCGATGGGCTCGCCCTTGTCGAGTCTGGCCAGGGCGCCGTACTGCCACAGGATGGGGGCGGCGTCGGACAGAGTTCCCTTCAACCGCTCATGGCGGCACTGCAGGGCCCGATGGCACAGCTCCAGCCGCTCCTCGAAAATCTCCCAGAACTTGCCCATATCCCGGCCGGAGGACAGGGCCACATCCACCAGATTGATGGTGACAACGCCCTGATTAAAGCGGCCGTAATACTTGGGCTTCCCCGGCTCATAGTTGCCGGCATTTGCAATGTTATCCCAGCCGTTGCCGGAGCGATCCGGGGTCAGGAAGCTGCGGCAGCCCATGCAGGTGTAGACATCACCATGGCCCGGGGTCTCGCCCTTGGAGAGCTTGTACTCTCTCATCTTCTTTTCGCTGATGTAGTCGGGAACCATGCGCTTGGCGGTGCACTCGGCAGCCAGCCGGGTCAGGTAGAAATAGGGGGTGCCCTCCCGGACGTTGTCCTCCTCCAGCACGTAGATGAGCTTGGGGAAGGCGGGGGTAATCCACACGCCCTTCTCGTTCTTCACACCCTCATAGCGCTGGCGCAGGGTCTCCTCGATGATCATGGCCAGATCCTTCTTCTCCTGCTCGTCCTTGGCCTCGTTGAGGTACATGAACACGGTGATGAAGGGAGCCTGTCCGTTGGTGGTCATCAGCGTCACCACCTGGTACTGGATGGTCTGCACGCCCCGGCGGACTTCCTCCCGCAGACGGTCCTCCACCACCTTGGTGATGGCTTCTTCACTGGGACTGACGCCAAAGGCGGCCATTTCCTTTTCGACACTCCGGCGGATCTTTTCCCGGCTGATCTGGACAAAGGGCGCCAGATGGGTCAGGCTGATGGACTGGCCGCCGTACTGGTTGGAGGCCACCTGGGCAATGATCTGGGTGGCAATGTTGCAGGCGGTGGAGAAGGAATGGGGCTTCTCGATGAGAGTTCCGGAAATCACGGTGCCGTTCTGCAGCATATCATCCAGATTCACCAGGTCGCAGTTGTGCATATGCTGGGCATAATAGTCGGAGTCATGGAAATGGATGATGCCGGCCTCGTGAGCCGCCACAATCTCCGGGGGCAGCAGAATCCGGCGGGTGATGTCCTTGCTGACCTCGCCGGCCATGTAGTCCCGCTGCACGGCATTGATGGTGGGGTTCTTGTTGGCGTTCTCCTGCTTGACCTCCTCGTTGTTGCACTCGATGAGGCTGAGAATCCGGTCGTCGGTGGTGTTGGACTGGCGGGCCAGGGAGCGGATGTAGCGGTAGGTGATGTATTCCTTGGCAACCTCGAAGGCGCCATGGGCCATAATCGCCTTCTCTACCAGGTCCTGAATCTCCTCCACGGAGGGGCTGCGGCCCATTTCCTCGCAGGAAATCTGCACACTCTCGGAGATCCGCCGAATCTGCAGCGGGGTCATCCGCACGTTTTCTTCGGCGGCTTCATTGGCCTTGGTCACGGCCATAATAATCTTTTCAATGTCAAAAACGACTTCCGCGCCGTTACGTTTAATAATTTTCATAGGGTATGCCTCCTTGGGGAATTCGGTCGATCTGTTGTCTTACGCAGGGCTTATTATACTAGATATTGTGGTTTTGTCAAGTCTCAGGCACAAAATACTGTGTCGCAGTTTTTATCAGGAAAAAGTTATCGTTTGGGGAAGGTGGAACACCACGCGCCTGAACAAAGGATTGTTTTCATTTTTCACGCTTTTTCAAAAGAAAGGTTTGAAATTATCGAAGGATTATAGTATAATCCCGGAAAGGATATTTACATAACCCCCCGCGTTTCTCGACGAAAAATGAAAGGAGCAAATTTTGTGAAGAAAAATTTCGGCATTTTGCCATCCGGTGAGGAAGCAAGCCTGTACACCATATCCTGTGGAGGCGTCACCGCGGGTATCTCTGACTACGGCGCCACACTGGTTTCTGTGTTGGTTCCCGACAGCACCGGCAATCTCAATGACGTTGTCCTGGGTTTTGACGACTGCAACGGCTATGCCACCGGCGGCGGCTGTCTGGGCGCTACCGTGGGCCGCAACGCCAACCGCATTCAGGGTGCCGCCTTCCGTCTGAACGGCAAAGAATATACCATGACCCCCAACGAAAACGGGAACAACCTGCACTCCGGCCCGGACTACTACTTCCATAGAATGTGGAAGGTTGTTTCCTGCACCGATTCCGCCATCACCCTGGAGCTGAACAGCCCCCATGGCGATCAGGGCTTTCCCGGCAACGCCGTGATCCGGGTGACCTACTCTTTGGACGCCGATCATGGCCTGCATATCGCCTATAACGCGGTCTGCGATCAGGATACCGTGTTCAACCTCACCAACCACAGCTACTTCAACCTCCGGGGCCATGAGCACCCCGAAGCCGCCATGGATCAGCTGCTGACCCTGCCGGGCCGCTTCTTCAATCCCGATGACGCCAAGGCCATTCCCACCGGCGAAAAGCGCAGCGTGGAAGGCACCCCCATGGATTTCCGGGTTCCCAAGCCCATTGGTCAGGATCTGGGTGCGGACTACGAGTGCCTGAAGCTTCAGGGCGGCTACGACCACAACTGGGAGGTCTTCTGCAACCCCTGTGCTCAGCTCCATGACCCCGTCTCCGGACGGAGCATGGCGGTCTACACCGACTGCCCCGGCATCCAGTTCTATGCCGGCAATTTCCTGGACGAGCAGGGCAAGGGCGGCGTATACTACGGCAAAAACACCGGTGTCGCACTGGAGACCCAGTACTACCCCGACGCGCTTCACCATCCCGACTGGCCCCAGCCCATTACGAAGGCCGGGGAGCGCTATCACAGCGAAACCGTATACCGTTTCCATTGGTAAATCAACCCGGGGAAGAGCCCATGGCTCTTCCCCTTTTTATGCACTTCCTGGCTGTGGACGCATAAACTGTCCTATAAGCGTATGCTTATTTTTGAATCTGGGAGGTTTTTCCATGTCAGACCAATGCCGGGACCCGCTGACCAGCGAGTCCAGCGATCCGCGCCAGACCATGTCCATTCACACCCGGAAGATCACCGACTCCTGCCGTGACAAGGATTGCATCGAAGATCTGCGGGTCTACCTGACCTGCGGCTCTCAGCAGCTTCTGGACAGCGCCGCCAATGTCCGGGTCCGCAGTGCGGAACTGATTCACACTTACATTGACGTAACGCCCGTTGCCTTTGACCGAAACCACTACTGCATTGACATTACCTTCTACTACCGGGTGCTGGCGGACGCGGTGGTGGGCTCCTGCCGCCCCACGACCCTCTACGGACTGGCTGTGTTCAACAAGCGGGCCGTGCTGTGCGGGGAAGACAGCCGGGCCCACATCTTCCGCAGCGATTCCCCGCTGGGCCGTCCGGATGGGCGCACCCTGTGCACCGCCAACCGGCCTGCCGCTGTGGTGGAGGTTCTGGACCCCATGGTGCTGGGCTCCAAAATCCGGGATGTGTGCGAATGCGCCAGCGATACCGTCACAGCCCAGATCCCCGATGGCATCTGCTCCGTCTTTGATGAGGAATTGGTCCTTTCCGGCGGGCAGAGACGTCTCTTCGTCACCCTGGGGCAGTTCTCCATCGTGCGGCTGGAACGGGATGCCCAGCTGGTGATTCCCGTGCTGGACTATTCCATCCCCACCAAGGAATGCTGCGACGCCGCCGGAGGCTGCTGCACCGAGGACCCCTGTGAAATGTTCAGCCGGATTCCCTTCCCGTCAAAGCAGTTCTCCCCCGAAAACTGCGACAGCGTCAATCGCGACAATTGTCCGTGCAACTGACCAAACCCGCCGGGTCCTCCCGGCGGGTTTTCCATTTTCTGTGTGATTTCATCACGGAATTCTCCCGAATTCTGGATATACTATTGGTAAGAAGACACAAAGGAGGATTTTCCATGCAGAATATGAACGCTGAAACCTTCCGGGACGCGCTGGCCCGGTCCGAAAAGCCCGTACTGGTGGATTTCTGGGCGCCCTGGTGCACCTACTGCCGCCGCATCGCACCTGCCTTTGACAAAATCGCCCAGCAATACGCGGATTCCCTCATCGTTGGAAAGGTCAACATCGATGAGGAACCCGCCCTTGCCCAGCAGGAGCAGATTGAGGTAATCCCCACTCTGGTGCTGTACCGGGGCGGACAGGCTGTTGCTTCCATCGTTGCCCCGGAATCCAAGGCCATGATCGACCAGTTTCTTGAGGAGTCTGCTGAAAAATGAAGCATACAGAAACATCCCACCTTTATGACATGGTGATTCTCGGCGGCGGCCCGGCGGGGTTTACCGCCGCCCTGTACGCCGCCCGGGCCGGGCTGTCCGCGGTGGTGCTAGAGCAGCTGTCTGCCGGCGGGCAGATGGCCCTGAGCCACAAAATTGACAATTATCCCGGCTTCGAGGACGGCATCGACGGCTTTACACTGGCCGAAAAGATGCAGGCTCAGGCGCTGCGGTTTGGGGCGGAAATGGAGTTGGCCGGGGTTCAGTCCGCCGATCTTGCCTCCAACCCCAAAGTGATACAGACCAGTGAGGGTGTATTTTACGGGAAAACCGCGGTAATCGCCACAGGGGCCGTGCCCAGAACCCTGGGGCTGCCGGAGGAACAGGCCCTGACCGGGCGGGGCGTGCACTACTGCGCCGCCTGTGACGGGATGTTCTACCGGGGAAAAACCGTCGTGGTGGTGGGCGGCGGCAACAGCGCCGCCATGGACGCGCTGCTTCTGAGCCGGGTGGCGAAAAAAGTCATTGTCGTTCACCGCAGAGATACCCTGCGGGCGGAAAAGGTCTACCACGCTCCCCTGCTGAACGCGGAAAATGTGGAATTCCGCTGGAACAGCGAAGTCACCCAACTTCTGCGCGGGGACAGGCTCAGGGGCGTTTCTATCCGAACCAGAGACCGCGCTCTTGAGGAGGAAATACTCTGTGACGGCGTTTTCATCAGTGTGGGACGGCGTCCGGCCACGCATCTCTTTGACGGGCAGCTGGCGCTGGACGATTCGGGGTATGTGATCGCGGATGAATCCACCCGCACCGCCATCCCCGGCGTCTACGCCGTGGGTGATGTGAGAACCAAGCCGGTGCGCCAGATCGTCACCGCTGTGGCTGACGGAGCCGTAGCGGCGCACATGGTGGAAAACTATCTTTCGGATCAGGAGGGATAGGAAATGCAGTACTTGGTTTCCTTTCTGGAAGGCATCATTACCTTCCTGTCCCCCTGCTTGCTGCCCATGCTGCCCATCTATATCTCCTATTTTGCGGGGGGCAGCCAGCGCGGCACCGGCAAAACGGTGCGCTGCGCCCTGGGCTTTGTCCTGGGCTTTACGATGGTTTTTACGGCTATGGGCGCGCTGGCAGGGAGCATTGGCGCTCTGCTGCTGAAATATCAGCGAATCGTAAACCTGGTCAGCGGAATCATCGTCATGGTGTTCGGCCTGAACTATCTGGGGCTGTTCCGCTGGAATCTGTTTCATGGCGGCAGCCGGGTTCTGGACGCCCGGGATATGACCTTTTTTTCAGCCGCCCTGTTCGGCATTATCTTCTCGGTGGGCTGGACCCCCTGTGTCGGTGCGTTTCTGGGCTCCGCGCTGGCTCTCGCCGCTCAGCAGGGCCACGTTTTGGAAGGAATGTCCATGCTGCTGACCTACTCGCTGGGGCTTGGAATTCCCTTCCTCATCAGCGCCGTTCTCATTGACGGGCTGAAAGGGGCTTTTGACTGGGTAAAACGGCACTACCGGGTTATCAATCTGCTCAGCGGCTGCTTTCTCGTTCTCGTCGGAGCGTTGATGGC
>CAMGCA010000065.1 GCA_946011705.1 uncultured Clostridia bacterium
TCGGCGGGGATTTGCGGCAGGGAACGTTGTGTTTGTTTCTGATGGGGCTGATTCAGGAGTAATCCGTGCTGCTGGAACCCTGGTACGACTTTATTCTCACGGTGCCCACGGAACAGATCGGCCGGGGCATCACCGATATCCGGGCCATGGGCGGGGAATTTGAAGCCCCGGAGTCTGTGGGCAGCCTGTCCACGCTCCGGGGACTGGTGCCCGCCGCCGAGGTGAAGGACTACGCCGAAACCCTTGCCGCCTATACACAGGGCTTGGGGCGGCTCCAATTGACCCTCCACGGCTACGCCCCCTGCCACAACGCGGAAGCTGTCATTGCGGAAACCGGCTACGACCCGGAAGCGGATGTGGAGAATACCCCGGATTCCGTATTCTGCGCCCACGGGGCGGGCTTCAATGTGAAATGGAATCAGGTGCGGGACTATATGCACCTGGAAAGCGGCCTGAGGGAGGAACAGGCTCCCCAGCTGCTGACCCGGAACCTGCACATTGAGGATAAAGAGCTGGAAGCCATCATGGAGCGGGAGTTCGGGGCCATCCGCCGCCCCCAGTACGGGGTGAAGGCGGAAAACCGCCCGGCCACCGAGGAAATCACCATCCGGCCGCCCAAGAATAAATACCTGATTGTGGACGGCTACAACATCATATTCGCCTGGGAGGAACTGGCGGAGCAGGCGAAAACCGATCTGGATGCCGCCCGGCGGCAGCTGTGCGACATCATGAGCAGCTACGCGGGTTTTACCAAATGCCGGACGGTGGTGGTATTTGACGGCTATAAGCAGAAGGGAAATCCCGGGCAAAAGACTCAGTTTCACAACATTCAGGTGGTCTATACCAAGGAGGGCGCGACGGCGGACGCCTATATCGAGGCTCTGGTCTATGAAACCGGCGGCAGCTACGCGTTGCGGGTGGCAACCTCCGACGCGCTGGTGCAGCTGTCCAGCTTCCACAGCGGCGCGCTGCGGGTCTCCGCCCGGGAGCTGAAGCTGGAAGTGGAAGCGGCACAGAAGCAGATGCGCAATCACTTCAGAAAATAAAATGGACAATTGACAGTTGACAATTGACAATTTGATGCGCTTTTCGCTATAATAGAGGAAATCCCCCATAAGGAGGCTTACCTATGAGCGAAAAGATTCCCCATTCCGACAACCCGAAGATTCAGGAGAGAATCAACAAAGCGGTTCACCGGGACAGCGTCATGGATCACACCCTGCGCTGGGTGCTGCACTACATCGAGCGGTTCATTGCCATCATTACCATCCTTGCGCTGCTGGGCGCCTTGGGATTGGAGCTGTACCATATGGCCATGTCCGGCGCGGGCTATTTTGGAGACGTGGAGACCATGCTGCACCACATTCTGACCATTGTGGTAGGTCTGGAATTTGTGCGAATGCTCATCGATACCACCCCCACCAACATTCTGGAGGTGCTCACCGTGGCTATCACCCGGCATGTGGTGCTGAGCCATGACGACCCCTGGAGCAACGTGGCCTGCATCGCCTGTATCGCGGGGCTCTTTGCCATCCGCCGTTATCTGGTCCGCCGCAGCGAGCTGCACGAGGAAATGGTGGAAGTGAAAGAGTAAATAAAAGAAAGAAGATGGTTTTCGTGTGGTTTATTCTGGCGCTGGGCTCCGCGGTATTCGCGGCGCTGACCTCGATTCTTGCCAAGGTGGGCATTGACGGGGTCAATTCCAATCTGGCCACCGCCATCCGCACCGCTGTGGTGCTGGTGATGGCATGGGGCATGGTGTTTTTGACAGACGCCCAGGGCGGTATCGGGAGCATCAGCCGGAAGAGCTGGCTGTTTCTGATTCTGTCGGGCCTTGCCACGGGCGCCAGCTGGCTGTGCTACTACCGGGCGCTGCAAATCGGGCAGGCATCCAAGGTGGTGCCGGTGGACAAGCTCAGCGTGGTCATTACGCTGGTGCTGGCCTTCGTATTCCTCCATGAGAAGTTTACCTGGAAGTCCATTGCCGGCGCGGCGCTGATTACCGCGGGAACGCTGCTGATGGTCTTGTGATCTCCATACATCCTAAAAGGGCGGGTCAATGACCCGCCCTTCAGTGTGTAAAAAAGTGTATGTCATTCCGAGGGAGCAAAGCGACCGTGGGAATCCGTTCCCATAACAAAGCCTGACTCTCCTGAGAGATAGATAAAAATAGAAGATTTTGGAGAACGGATTGCCACACCAGCCTGCGGGCTGGTTCGCAATGACATCACTATCCTGGGGCTTTTTGACACAATGAAATCCTCGGTGTGATTAACCACACCGGGGATCTTTTTCACGTTTTTCGGATGAATTTCTCATGACACCGGGGGCAGGTGATGGAGATTTTTCCCTTTCCTCTGGGCACCCGCACCATCTGACGGCACTTGGGGCAGTCAAAATAGCGGTTGTTCCGATCCTTGGCCCGACCGATCAGCTGCAAAAACCTCCGGTTTTCCTGATATCGCTTGTAGGTGTTCCGGGACAGGGTGCGAAAAATGGCCCAGATCATCAGTCCGTAGCTCAGCACCACCAGCAGCAGATTCACCGGCGGATAGCGAAAGAACACCGACAGCAGGCTCACCGCCAGTCCTACGCTCAGAATCACCATGTTCAGTTTATCCGTGCCGTAGCGTCCCGCCATAAAATCACGAAGCCCCGCGGAAAGCCGCGCGGAGAACTGCCGGAGCCAGCTGCCAATGCCATTCATAGAGATCACCCGTCAAGAAAAATTGCGTTTGCCTAATATTATATTGCAAAGCAGACAGATTGCAACAAGGAATGGGGAAAATTTACGGATTGTTTAAGATTTATTTAAGG
The DNA here is from genome assembly GCA_946011705.1 of uncultured Clostridia bacterium. Taxonomy (GTDB): domain Bacteria; phylum Bacillota; class Clostridia; order Oscillospirales; family Oscillospiraceae; genus Faecousia. The sequence goes on from CAMGCA010000065.1 coordinate 2,818, forward strand.
GGTTGGCGAACGGGGAAAACTATGGTATACTGTGTCGAAAGAAGCGGTATGCGGAAAGGGGGCGAGGTCCATGGGTTTTCTCAAGCTGCCGGAAAAGGAACAGAAGAATTTTGATTATGAGGATGACGATCTGTACCCGGAGGAGGAAGCGGTAATCGACAACCTGCGCGTCCGCTCCCGAAAGCCCCGGCCGGAGCTGATCATGGGGATTGTGGCGGCGCTGGCGGCGGTGCTGCTCATCACCGTACTGATTCCCAGCATCCCCTATATCTTCCGGGACGATGACCCGGAGACGGCGAAAGCTCAGCACATTCGCCAGACGGAAGCCACGGAGGAAGTGATTCTGGAACCTACCGTCTCCGAAACAGAGCCGGAAAATCCCACCATCCCCCCGGACCGGAATCCCTACAATCGTTATGATTTCCAGTACAACCGCCACAATTATCTGCTGCTGCAAAACGTGGTAAGCTTCCCCGGCGTGGACGTGTCCGCCCATCAGGGGGAGATTGACTGGACGGCGGTGAAAGAATCCGGCATCGACTTTGCCATCATCCGGCTGGGCTACCGGGGCTACGGCAGCGGCAAGCTGGTGGAGGATGAGTACGCAAAGAAAAATTTGAAGGAAGCCAAGGAGGCAGGCCTGAGAATCGGTGCCTACTTCTTCTCCCAGGCCCTAAATATCAAGGAAACCGATGAGGAAATCCAGTTCATGCTGAATATGCTGGCGGGGGTGGATCTGGATATGCCCCTGGTTTTGGACTGGGAAATCCCCGCGGAGGACGCCCGGACGAAAAACATGGATGCCCGGACGTTAACGGATATTCAGCTCCACTTCTGCGGGCAGATGAAAAAAATGGGCTTCCAGCCCATGGTGTATTTCAATTGGCACCAGTCGGAGAACCTGTACTACCTCAGCGAGCTGGAGGACTACCCCTTCTGGCTGGCCCTATATCAGGACCGCATGACCTACCCCTGGAAGGTGGAGATGTGGCAGTGGACCAGCAGCGGAAAGGTGCCCGGAATTCAGGGGAATGTGGATATCAACGTATTTATGCCCCATTAATATACACCGCTTGGCGACAGCCGGGCGGTGTTCAGTCTGTCAAAGAACCCGTGTTTTCGTTAGGCAAAAACACGGGTTCTTGTGCATTCATACTATTTCTCGATAAAATGCACCGCACAATGGGAGCTGCGGGCTTCGGCGGATCTTTTGCCCCAATCGTGTAGTATGAAAAATGGGGAATACATCCAGAATTCCCGCATTTTCCAAACTTTCGCTCGGGTCAAAATCTCCCGCCGAATCTCCTTGCCCCATTATGCGGTGTGCCTTAACAATAGAAATCGCGGATTTTCTTGGCGCGGCTGGGGTGGCGCAGCTTGCGGATGGCCTTGTTCTCGATCTGGCGGATTCTCTCACGGGTCACGCCGAAGATCTGGCCCACTTCCTCCAGGGTGTGGGTGCGGCCGTCATACATACCGAACCGCATCCGCAGCACGTCTGCCTCCCGCTCGGTCAGGGTGTCCAGAATCTCCTTGAGCGCCTCGGCAAGCAAGGCGTTGGAGGTGGCGTCGGCGGGGCCGGGGGTGCGCTCGTCTTCGACAAAGGAGCCGATGGAGGTGTCCTCTTCATCACCCACGGGGGTGTCCAGAGAAAGGGTGTCGGCGGCGGTGCGGTTGGCCTCGATGATCTTCTCCACAGGGAGGTTCAGCTCCTTGGCGATTTCCTCCACGGTGGGCTCCCGGCCCAGCTCCTGCACCAGCTTCCGGTTGCAGCGGGTAGCCTTGTTGATGACCTCTACCATATGCACCGGCACCCGGATGGTCCGGGCCTGATCGGCGATGGCACGGGTGATGGCCTGCCGAATCCACCAGGTGGCATATGTAGAGAATTTGTTTCCCTTTGTCCAGTCGAATTTGTCCACGGCACGGATCAGGCCCGTGTTGCCCTCCTGAATCAGGTCCAGAATATGCAGGCCCCGGCCGGAATACTTCTTGGCGATGGAAACCACAAGGCGGAGGTTGGCTTCCGTCAGCTTGTTCTTAGCATTCTGATCTCCCTCGGAGACCCGCTTGGCAAGCTCCACCTCTTCCTCAGCGGACAGCAGCTTTACCTGACCGATCTCCTTCAGGTACATCCGTACGGGATCGTCCAGGGAATACTCGGCAGCCAGGTCAACGGGGTCTACCAGCTCCTCCTCTTCCAGACCCGTCAGGTCAATGTCCCCATCATCCATGGCAAGTGCATCGTCGCTAAGGTCCAATTCGGCGGTGACCAGCGGAATGCTCAGGGCCTCAAACCGGTCGTAAATTTCCTCTATTTTATCAGGAGACAGCTGCAGCTTTTCCAGCTGGGCGTTCAGATCGGACAGGCGGATCATGCCTTCCTTCTTGCCCTGGGCGATCAGCGCCTGCAGGGCAGCCTGCACCTGCTCCATATTGGTTTCCTTGGCGGTTTCCTTCTTTGGTGTACTCATCAGCGATACCCCTCTTTGTATGTAAATCCTCGAAAATTCTCATGCCGTTAAACTATACCCCATTCTTTACGGGTTGGCAAGGGGAATTACAGGATTTTTTTCGCTTTTGGTGAATGTTTTTTTGGTTCAAAGACAGGTTTCCCCCGTTTTCGGGAAAACATACAGTTTACTTTTTGGCAAAATTTCGTTATAATGGTGAAAATAACGCAGTGTGCCAAAAAACCATGAGGTGTACCCAATGACGAACATTTCCAAAATCCGCAATTTTTCCATCATCGCCCACATTGACCACGGAAAGTCCACCCTGGCCGACCGGCTGCTTGAGCAGTGTGACGCCATTGACCAGCGCATCCACGCCGAGCAGATGCTCGATTCCATGGAGCTGGAAAAGGAGCGGGGCATTACCATCAAGGCTACCGCCGTCACCCTGAACTACACCGCCGATGACGGGGAAACCTACAGCCTGAACCTCATCGATACGCCGGGACATGTGGACTTCAACTACGAGGTCTCCCGATCCCTTGCTGCCTGCGAGGGCGCGGTGCTGGTGGTGGACGCCTCTCAGGGTGTGGAGGCCCAGACCCTGGCCAACACCTATCTTGCCATTGATGCGGGTCTTGAGGTGCTGCCGGTGGTCAACAAGATCGACCTGCCCTCTGCCCGGCCCGCCGAGGTCAAGACGGAGATTGAGGATATCATCGGCATTCCCGCCGAGGATGCCCCGGAGATTTCCGCCAAAAACGGCATCAATATTCACTCCGTGCTGGAAATGATCGTGAAAGATGTGCCCGCACCCACCGGTGACCGGGAGGCTCCTTTGCAGGCCCTGATTTTCGACAGCCAGTACGATTCCTACCGGGGTGTCATCGCCTATACCCGCGTCAAGCAGGGCACGGTGAAGGCCGGTATGGACATCAAAATGATGGCCACCGGGGCGGTCTATAAGGTGGTGGAAGTGGGCAATATGAGCCCCAACGGGCTGGTGCCCAGGGACGCTCTTGGAGCCGGCGAGGTGGGCTACATCACTGCCTCCATCAAGACCGTGGCGGATACCCGGGTGGGCGCCACCATCACCGGCGTGGAGAATCCCGCGTCGGAACCCCTGCCCGGCTACCGGCAGGTGCAGCCCATGGTGTTCTCCGGCGTATACCCCGCCGATGGAGCCAAATATCAGGACCTGCGGGACGCGCTGGAAAAGCTGAAATTAAACGATGCCTCCATGTCCTATGAGCTGGAAAGCTCCATCGCTCTTGGCTTTGGCTTCCGCTGCGGTTTCTTGGGCCTTCTGCACATGGAGATCATTCAGGAGCGGCTGGAACGGGAGTACAATCTGGACCTCATCACCACTGCCCCCAACGTTGTCTACCGGGTGACGAAAACCAACGGCGAAACCATGATGGTCTATACGCCCCTGGATTACCCTGACCCCGCCGACATTCAGCTGGCGGAGGAGCCTTTCGCAAAGGTGAACCTGATTGCCCCCCAGGAATATGTGGGCAACATCATGGAGCTGTGCCAGCAGCGCCGGGGCGAATTCAAGGACATGGTGTATCTGGACGCCAACCGGGTGGAGCTGCACTATGAGATGCCCCTGAACGAGATCATCTACGATTTCTTTGATGCTCTGAAATCCCGGACCCGGGGCTACGGAAGCCTGGACTACGAGCTGATTGGCTACCGTCCCAGCCGCCTGGTCAAGCTGGACATTCTCCTGAACGGCGATATTGTGGACGCCCTGAGCTTCATCCTCTTTGCGGACAACGCCTATCCCCGCGCCCGGAAAATCTGCGAAAAGCTGAAGGACAACATCCCACGTGCCCAGTTCGAGATTCCCATTCAGGCGGCCATCGGCGGCAAGATCATCGCCCGGGAGACCATCAAGGCCCTGCGCAAGGATGTTCTCGCCAAGTGCTACGGCGGCGACATTACCCGAAAGAAGAAGCTGCTGGAAAAGCAGAAGGAGGGCAAGAAGCGGATGCGTACCTTCGGCACCGTGTCCGTCCCCAGCGAAGCGTTTATGGCTGTCCTCAAATTAGATGAGGATTAAAATGCCTTCCCCTCTGGGGAAGGTGGCTCGCCGACGGCGAGACGGATGAGGGTATGCCCGGTAGCGAATTCGCCGAAAGCTCATTTTGAACGCACACAGTCCCGTCCCTCATCAGTCAAAAATCAAAGATTTTTGCCAGCTTCCCCAGAGGGGAAGCCAAGGCGGCTGCGCCGCGCACTATCCTGATACGGAGGTATCCCCATGCCAATTTTGATCAAGCGCCCGGACAAGACCCCTCTGGGCATTTATGTACACGTTCCCTTCTGCCGCAGCAAATGCCAGTACTGTGACTTCTACTCCCTTGCCACCAAGGAGGATACTCTCTTTGATGGGTATCTGGACGCGGTGTGCGACCACATCAAGGAAGCCGGCGAGCTGGCGCCCAATTACAAAGTGGACACCGTTTATTTCGGCGGCGGCACCCCCAGCTTCTTTGGGGCTGACGGACTGGCCGTCATCATGACCGCCATCCGCCGGAATTTCGACGTAGACAATAACGCCGAGATCACCTTCGAGTGCAATCCCGACTCCGTGTCCGACAAACTGCTCCACCGACTCCGGGCCGAGGGCTTCAACCGGGTGAGCCTGGGCATCCAGTCTGACGATGACGAGATGCTGAAAAAGCTGGGGCGGCCCCACACCTACGCCCAGGCGGTGACGGCCTACCAGCGCATCCGCAAGGCGGGCTTCCGGAACATTTCCATCGACCTCATGTACGGCCTGCCGGGACAGGAGATTCTGGACTGGACGGCGACCCTGGACAACGTGCTGCGCTTAAATCCGGAGCACATCAGCTGCTACGCTCTGAAAATCGAGGACGGCACCCCCTTTGCCCAGGTAAAGGACGCGCTGAATCTGCCCGATGACGACACCCAGGCGGATATGTACCTTGCAGCCGTGGAGACCCTGAAGGGCCGGGGCTTCCGGCAGTATGAGATTTCCAATTTCTGCCGCAAGGGCCTCGTGTCCAAGCACAATATGAAATATTGGACCGGTGGGGAGTATCTGGGCTTCGGCCCCGGCGCCAGCTCGGACTTTGCCGGAAAGCGGTATACCCTGAAACGGGACTTGCAGGCTTATATCTCGGGCATCCGGGACGGCGGCGACATTATGGAGGACCTGCAGGAGATTCCCATGCGGGAGCGGGCTGGCGAGTACCTGATGCTGAGGCTTCGCACCAGTTTAGGCATCGAGCGGCAGGAGTACGAGAAGACCTTCCTGCTGCCCTTCGGGCCGCTGGAGGACGTGCTGGAAAAGCACCGCCGACTGTTCCACGCCACCCAGACCGACACGGGCCGCTGGGTGCTGACCCCCAAGGGGTATCTGGTCAGCAACGACATTATTACCGACCTGCTGCTGGCCCAGGACGACTCCACGCCGCTGAAAAGAATATAAGGCAACACCGCACAATGGGGACTGCGGGCTTCGGCGGATCTTTTGCCCCAAT
>CAMGCA010000066.1 GCA_946011705.1 uncultured Clostridia bacterium
CGGTCGGCAAGGGGTGAAACAGCGGGATCGGAGGTTTTTCTCAACTCCTCAGCGGCTTCCAGTATCTCCTGAACCGCCTTTCGGGTGGTCAGACTGCGCCGGACGCAGCCGATATTTTCTTCCATCCGCCGCAGCAGGGCCTCCGTCCGGGTCAGGTTGTCACAGACCGCCTGACGGCTGACACCCAGCGCTTCTCCGATCTCTCCCAGGGATAGGTCCTGATTATAGCGCATATCAAAGCAGTCTCTCTGCTTGTCCGTAAGCATACCGCCGTAGTAATCCAGCAGCAGCGTCATCTCCAGCGCGTCCATGGGAGCCTCCCTCTGTCAAGGCTTTTTCCTTGACCTTGGGCATTATAGCACCCATGGGATGTCAAGTATTTTTCCAGAGCATCACAAAAAAACAGCGCCAATTTTGTACGCATTACCGAAGCTGATACCATTTGGAAATCTCAGCAGTCCGCAGGAAGCCCAAACGTTCATATAGCTTCACCGCTTTTTGGTTCTCCGATGCCACCGTCAGGGAGATCCTATCCGCCACAGCCGCGTGAGCCAAAGCTTTCACTATATCCGCTCCCGCGCCCGGAATCACAGATGCCACCCAGTCAATACGGTCAGCGGCGGCTCTGCCGATGCCCAGCAGCGTCTCCCCCCGGTGGATAAAATAACCGTCTCCGGTTTCCAACATTTTTTCTGCGTCCGCTTTGGTCATCCATGCGCCGTTTGGAACTTTTTTCACCTTTTTATTATAAATATTCTGCCACTGGGTCAACGTCTTTTCCTGCACTGGCCAGAGGGCCGCGTCGGTGTCCGGGATGCTTTCCCGGAGGCAGGTCATTTCCCAAATGGCCGTGTAGAAGGGATAGGCTGCCAGCGCATCGTGGCCAGTTGCGTAGATTGCTTCCGCGCCGCAGGCCCGGCAGAAGTCCGCACACTCCCGGGCCAGGGCCATGGGTTCCAGAGAATCCCGAAGAATTATGTATGCCGTTTCCTGATAGGGAATTTCCTTGAGAATCAGCGTTGCAGCCCCATGCTCCGTGGTAAAAATCGGTAAATCCTTCATGTTTTGTCCTCCATTTTTACAATTATAGCATATTTTTTTGACCTTCTCAATCCCGAAATACGACAAAAAACGCGGATTTTTTGTGCAGGATGCACACAGCCAACCCGGTTTAGCGGGTGATGAAATTGAAACATCGTCCAAAGTTTGGTAAAAAGTTTAGAATTTTCTAATTTTGCTCTTGATTTCCTGACAAAAAAGTGTATAATTGCAGGCGTGCAAATGATTACCCATGAAAGGAGGTTCAATCCATGAAGAAGATCATCTGCAAGAAGGAGTATGACACCGAGACCGCTACCCTGGTCAAGAAGTTCACCTCCGGCGCCCTGGGCGATCCTGCCGGCTATGAGGAAGATCTGTACCAGACTCCCGAAGGTCTGTACTTCGTGTACGGCGTTGGCGGCGAGACCTCCAAGTATCCTGCCGAGGATATTCAGCGACTGGCAAAGACCAAGGTCAAAGAATGGATGGAGAACCACTAATTCACCATACATAACGAAAAGAGAGCCTGCTAATGCAGCGGTGACGTAAGAAAACATTTATGTGGAAGTCGGTGTAGTGTTATACTGCACCGACTTTCGCTATTTTGGAGAGATTGAATTCCGTTTCCCGAAACTGACGCCTGGATAATGGGTTCTTCTGTGTCATATTGTACCTCCTACGACGCACTTTCTCAAAAAGTCCAATATGAACATTCGCACCGCGCATTTTCGAATGTACAGGGGGGCCAGCGCCCCCCTTTGTTCTCAGCCCAGATCGTCCAGCTTACTGGAAATGGTATCCGACATTTTCCAGGCCACGTCCTCCATCTTGTTGGCAGCCTTTGCCGCAAGACGGCGGGTGGGGTTGGTTCTGGGCATCATCAGCACCGCCACGGCGCCTGCCGCCGCACCGATTCCAGCGGTCACCGCCCATCCTTTTACAGTCATTGTGTTTCCCTCCTTCCGTCATTAGTATACCCCTAAAGCAATATTTCTCTTCCGGGTGGATTTTTCCTTTCCATCCAGATTTTTTTGTGATACAATGAAGAAAAACCGGGAGGCGATAGGATGTCCATTGACGTATTGCAGGAAAAAATCCGTAAAGCGAAATGCCCCGTGATGCTGGAGCTGTCCGCGTCGGTTTCCGAGCTGCCCCCGCACCTTCTGTCCCAGACGGCAGCGGATGGCTATGCCCGGGTCTGCCGGGAACTGCTGGAGGCTCTGAAGGGCAGCGTCCCGGCTGTCCGGGTCAGCTTCTCCAGCTTCGCCCTGCTGGGCGCTGAGGGGATCAACCAGCTCACCGATGTTTTGAAATACGCCAAAAAGCTGGGTTACTATGTCACCCTGGACGCCCCGGAAATCTTAGGCTCCCGGGCTGCCCAGCGGACCGCAGATGTGGTGTTCGGGGAGAATTCCCCCTTCCCCTGCGACAGTCTGATTGTGCTGGGCTATCTGGGCACCGACTGCGTAAGGCCCTTCCTGGAGGGCTGCAAGACCGGAAAAAAGGATATTTTCGTGGCAATCCGCACCGCCAATCGTACCGCGCCGGAATTACAGGATCTGCGTGCCGGGGGACGGCTGGTGCACATCGCCGGAGCCGACCTGGTTAACCGCTGCGCAGACGGGCTCACCGGGAAATTCGGCTACTCCCCTGTGGCCATCCTCAGCGCCGCCAACGCCCCGGACAGCCTGCGCGCCCTGCGGGAGAAATATCCACGGCTCTTCCTGCTGGTGGACGGCTACGGCGCGGTGGGGGCAAACGCCAAAAACTGTGCCTGGGCCTTCGATAAGCTGGGCCACGGGGCCATTGTCTGCGGCGGCGGGTCCATTCTCCGGGCCTGGCAGCAGGCCCAGTCCGACGGCAGCGACTATGTTTCCCAGGCGGAGACCGCTGTGGAGCGCATGAAGCGCAATCTATCCCGGTATATTACCATATTGTGAGGGAATGAAAATGAGAAGAAACGACCGGGCCGTTACCGATCCATTGGAGATGACCGACATCATGTCCCGGTGCGAGGTGCTGCACTTAGCCATCGCCGCCCAGCCTGCCCCCTATCTGCTGCCCGTGAACTTCGGCATGGAGCCGGACGGCATGACGCTGTATATTCACGGCGCCATGGAAGGGACAAAATACGATTTGCTGGCTCAGAACAATCGGGTGGGCTTTGAAATGGAGTGTACAAACGGCCTGGTGCTGGATGAAAAGAGCCACAGCTGCACCATGAACTACGAAAGCGTCATGGGCTGGGGAACTGTCAGGGAAGTGACCGATTTGGACGGGAAGCTGCACGCGCTGGACCGCATCATGGCACAGTACCATTCGGAGGATTTTTTCTACGATCCGGCGGTGGCGGAGCGGACCCGGATCCTGTGCCTGCGCATTCAGGAGCGCACCGGCAAGCGGCGCGCTAAGATTTTAGGAGGGAAGAAACATGCTTAAAGTGTACGGAATGAAGATCTGCCCGGATACGGTGGAGTGCTGCGAGGCCCTGACGAAGGCCGGTGTAGAATTCGAATATCTGGATTTCGCCGAGAAAACCGCCAATCTCAAGGCCTTTCTGAAGCTCCGGGACGGAAATCCCCTGTTTGACACCGCCCGGCGGGAGGGCAATATCGGCATCCCCTGCATCCAGCGGGAGGACGGCAGTCTTACCCTCTCCTGGGAAGAATGGCTGTAAGTACATCCGCGCAGGGGCGATGTTCCCCTGTGCGGTTTTGATGTTCACTTGATGGGCATATTCCGGGAACGGCTCTGACCCGAGGTCTCCGCGGTGCTTTCCGAAGCGCCGGTGCTCTCCTCAACCAGGGGGCCGTTGCCGTGATTGATGGTTTCATCGGTGCTACCGTTGGTGCCGGACGGCTCGGTGGAGGCCTGGGTGGGCATGGTGGTGGGCACGGTGGTCATCTCCGTTGTGGGAAGCATGGTGGTGGGCGTGGTCATTCCGGTGTTCCGGTTGGTGCAGCCGCAGCCGGTCAGCATCGCGGCGGTAAGGACAAAACTTGCAAATAAGGATGCCAGTGTTTTCATTTCTTTCCCTCCAAGGTTTTGGTTTCAACCATAGTATTTCCAGACCATCAACCTTTAGACTGGTAAATCTCTCCATATCCGAACCTTCTTTTTTGGCAATGATATCGATATAAAAATATAAATTCCCCATTGCATTTTTCCGCACAGCACTGTATAATGAAAAATGTCAAATACTAGAATAAAGGAGAATCCTTTTATGAAGAAGCTGGCAGTTAAAAAAGACGCGGAATGTATGGCCTGTCTGCAGTGCGTTACCGCTTGCTCCGAGGCCTTCTACAAGCAGGCTGACGTTACCCTGGCCTGCATCCAGATCGTTGCCAAGGGCACCGGCGCCAAGCCCAACACCTGCATTCAGTGCGGCAAGTGCGCCCGCACCTGCGAGCATGAGGCTATCACCCAGAATCCCAAGACCGGCGTGTACATGATCAACAAGAAGAAGTGCGTTGGCTGCGGCAAGTGCGTCGAGGCCTGCCCCATGAAGGTCATGGTCATGAAGGACACCGCCTCCAAGTGCATCGCCTGCGGCATCTGCGCCAAGGCCTGCCCCATGGAAGTGCTGGAAATCGTGGAAAAGTAAGCTTCTCCCCTTAAGCGGGCAGCTTTGGCTGCCCGCTTTTGCTGCTCAAATAATTGATCATCAGGAGTGATATTATGAATCCCGAAAAGAACCGAAAGAAATATGTGTGGATTGCCGCCGGAATCCTTCTGGCGGTGATTCTGATTGGGGCAGTCGCCGCCGGCATCTACTGGAACCATATGCTGGGCCTGCTGGGTAAGGCGTCGGAGCACACTGTGCCCACCCTGTCCCAGGAGGAGCTGGATGCTATTCTGGGAACCGAGGAAACTGTGCCGCCCACCACGACCCCGGAGGACACCTGGCCCCAGGTGGTTTCAGACCAGAATATCACCAATATCATGCTGGTGGGCCAGAATTACCGGGAGGACGAGCCCCACAAGCTGTCGGACACCATGCTTCTGTGCTCCATCAACCGGGAGACCCATACCCTGACCATGGTTTCCTTCCTGCGGGATCTGTACGCTCCCCTGCCCGCCTACGCCGGGCACTCCGGCGGCAGGAACCGGATCAATGTGTGCTACGCCCTGGGCAGCACCTGGACACAATCCTCCCAGGGCGGTATGGAGATGCTGGCAAAGTGCATCGAGCAGAACTTTGGTGTCCACATTGACCACACCATTGAGGTCAGCTTTGATACCTTCGCCGAAATCATCAACGCCATGGACGGGGTGGATATTATTCTGACGGAAGAAGAGGCTCAATACCTGACCGACCATGTTGGATATGTCGGCTCCTTCCCCGCTGGCGAAAACGCGCTGATGGGCTATGACGCGCTGGCCTACGCCCGGATTCGGAAAATCGACGGAGACCGGCAGCGGGCGGCCCGGCAGCGCGCCGTTGTGACTTCCCTGATCGAAAAATGCCGGAACATGGGACTTCTGGAGCTGCACGACCTGGCAACCCAGATTCTGCCCCTGATTATCACCGATATGACCAGTGAGGAGATCACGGATTATCTGTGGGAGCTGATTCCCATGGTGAAGGACATCAAATTGGCATCGCTGACCATCCCGGTGGACAATGAAACCCTGCCCCACAGTATGTGGAGCAAAAACATCGAACTGTACGGCTACCAGTCCACCGTCTTGGAGTGCAATCTCAAGCTGAACGCCGAATATCTGCAAAATGCCCTGGGAATGGAGTAAGCTGAGGATGGAGCGTTGATAAACTGCTACTCCGCCGTCGGGCAACGTCTTCCGGGCAGAGCAAAGAAAGCTCAATTAATGAAGAATATGAAAATGCGTAGGGCGAAGCCTTGACTTCGCCCTACGCATTTGTAATTGTGCCGCATTAAGACAATAAACATTTCCAGTTCTGGATAAAATACTCGATGCCGGAATAAAGGGTTGTCACCACAATGACGGCAATGACCACCCAGTTCAGCACCGGGATGCCGGGCAGGGCCATCATGGCGCACAGCCCTACCATGGTACTGGCGGTCTTGACCTTTCCGCTCCACCCGGCGGCAATGACGGTGCCCTTCTGAACGGCAATGAGCCGCAGACCCGTGACGGCGAACTCCCGGGTCAGCACGATCATCAGCGCCCAGGCAGGGAACACGCCCCACTCGCAATAGATGCACATGGCGGCGATGGTCAGCAGCTTATCTGCCAGAGGGTCCAGGAATTTGCCAAAATCCGTCACCTGATTGTAGTGCCGGGCAATATAGCCGTCCACAAAATCCGTCAGGCTGGCAACAACAAAAACCGCCAGAGACAGGTACATCCACATCCCCGCTTCGCCGTGGGATAAGTACATAGTCACAAGGTACACCGGAATCATCAGCACCCGGGACAGGGTAATTTTACTTGCAGTGGTCATTTTTCTCATTCCTCCTGGACGTAACCGGACAGGTCGCCTTCCCGGCAGCCGTCGATGGTCACCATGATAAATTCGCCCTCCTGAACCGGCTCGTCGGATGCGATCCACACCCGACCATCAATGTCGGGAGAGTCGGCGTAGGTGCGGCCGTAGAACTGCTCGGCTTCCTCGTCGTAGCCGTCCACCAGGACTTCCAGTGTCTTTCCAATCATGGAAGCACTCCACTCGTCCATAATTTCGGACTGGAGCATTTCCACGATCTCCGCCCGCTTCTGGGCGGTTTCGGTATCGACGTGCTCCATTTCCGCGGCGGGAGTTCCCTCCTCGGGAGAGAAGGCAAAGGCGCCCACCCGCTCCATCTTGGTTTCCCGCAGGAAGTCGCACAGCTCCCGAAACTCCTCCTCCCCTTCCCCGGGCAGGCCGGTGATCAGGCTGGTGCGGATGACAAGGCCCGGATTCTTTGCACGAAGCTTGGCCAGTAAGGCTCGCAGAAACTCGCCGTCACCCCGGCGGTTCATCGCCTTAAGAATCTTGCTGTTGCAGTGTTGAATGGGGATGTCCAGATATTTGACGATCTTCGGCTCAGAAGCCATGACCTCAATGAGTTCATCGTCAATTTCGTCCGGGTAGACGTAGTGCACCCGAATCCAGTGCAGGCCCTCGATTTCGCACAGACGGCGCAGAAGTTCCGGCAGAAGCCGCTTGTGTTCCGGGAAGTCCGTGCCGTAGCGGCTGGTGTCCTGGGCCACCACCATCAGCTCCTTCACGCCGCTGTCGGCAAGAAGCCGGGCCTCGTAGAGAACGTCGTCCAGCTGACGGCTGCGGTATCTGCCCCGCAGCTTGGGGATGATGCAGTAAGCGCAGCGGTTGTCGCAGCCCTCGGCGATTTTGATAAAGGCGTAGTGCTCCGGAGTGGTGACCACCCGGCCCGTCTCCTGCTCGGGAGCGTCAATGGAGCCAAAGTCCTCTACTTTTCTTTCTTCCAGCAGGGCCTCGATGGCGGGCACAATCTCCGTATAGCTGCCGGTGCCCAAAATGCCGTCCACCTCGGGCATTTCCTTCGTAATGTCCCCCTGATACCGCTGGGACAGGCAGCCGGTGACCAAAATCTTGCCCACCAGGCCCTGCTCTTTCAGCTGGGCGGTCTGCAAAATGTAGTCGATGGCCTCGGACTTAGCCGAGTCAATGAACCCGCAGGTGTTGATCACCACCACGTCGCTGCCCACAATGTCCTCCTTGACGGTGTGCCCGGCTTCCTGCACCCGGTACATCATCCGCTCGCAGTCCACCTGATTTTTCGCGCAGCCAAGGGAAATAAATCCAATATTTGCCATAATTTTTTAATCCTCGAACACGTCCTCACTATCAAAGGACAGTGCATCCATTGCTTTTTTGATCGTGCCGTAGCTGTGCCCACGGCGAATGAGGGCATCAATGGCCCGTTTTTTCTGCTTTTCGTCGGAATCTGCGTCCAGCCGGGAGCGCAGGAATTCCTGAATTTTTTCGCTCTGATCGGGATAGTCTTCCAGCGCCTCGTCCCAATAGGCCTTGGGAATCTGCTTTTCGTAGAGGGCCTGTTTCGCCCGCTGAAGGCCGTAGCCCTTATAGATACAGGAGTGCACCACCTGTTCTGCTGTAGCCCGGTCGTCCACCAGATGCAGGTCTTCCATCCACGCAACCGCAGCCTTGGCCTGCTCCGGGTCCTCCCCTTTTCGCACCAGCCGCTGCTGCAAGTCCCGCTTGGACACGCTGGATGCGGAAACAATCCGCACCGCCCGCATTTTGGCGGACATTTTTCCCGCTTCCTCTCCCAGCCGGGCAAATTCCTGTTCGTCCAGTTCCTTGCCGGGGTACAGGCCGAAGTCCTCTACCGTCTGGCGGTACAGGCCCAGCTTTGTGCCATCGGAGAAGGTGACCCAGTAGCGTCCCGCCCGGTCGGGGGCGTTTTTTAGGGAATCAATCCTCATCATTGAAGTCGTCGGCATCCACGGCTACCGCCTTGTCAGCAGCCTTGGCTTCTCGCTTGGGGGCGCTGGCGTTCAGCTTCCACAGATTCTCCCGAACCTGTGCTTCCACGGATGCCGCGATGTCCGGGTTGGCAATCAGGTAGTCCTTCACAGAGTTGGCGCCCTGACCAATGCGCTCGTCACCCATGCTAAACCAGCTGCCGCTCTTCTGGATAATGTCCATCTGAACCGCCAGGTCAACCAGCTCGCCCCACTTGGAAATGCCCTGACCGTACATGATCTCGAACACCGCTTCCCGGA
>CAMGCA010000067.1 GCA_946011705.1 uncultured Clostridia bacterium
AGTGCCACTCGTGGCGCTTTCGATCTGCCCGCCGCCTGTACGCGGTGGAGGTGGTGTCGCCTATCTGCAAGTATGAGGATATTGAAACCATCCAACAGCTGGTGCGGGAACTGCGCCGGGGCGGGGCCAGGGTGAACGACAGCTGCGGCATCCACATCCATGTGGACGCGTCCCGGCATGACCCCAAACCCCTGCGCAACATCGTCAACATCATGGCGTCCAAGGAGGATCTGCTGTACAAGACTCTGCAGGTGCAGATCGACCGGGAGTATTACTGCCAGAAGGCTGACCTGCGGTTTCTGGAGGACGTGAACCTGAAACGTCCCAAGTCTATGTCCGAATTTGAAACCCTGTGGTACAACGGATCTTCCCGGCGGGGTATTCACTATGACAGCACCCGCTACCACGCCCTGAATCTGCACAGCGTGTTCAGTAAGGGAACCATTGAATTTCGTATGTTTAATTCCACCCTCCACGCTGGGGAGGTCAAAAGCTACATCCAACTGTGTCTCGCGATCTCCCATCAGGCGCTGATCCAGCAGCGGGCCATGCGCACCAGAACCCAGTCCGAGAATGAAAAGTACACCTTCCGCACCTGGCTTCTGCGGCTGGGCCTGATTGGGGACGAGTTCAAAACCGCCCGCCAGCACCTGCTGAAAAATCTGGAGGGCAACATCGCCTGGAAAGATCCGGCCCAGGCAATCCGCCAGCGGGAGCGTCTGATGCAGCAGAGGTTAGAGCAGGCGCAGTCCTCTGCTGTCCAGCAGGAAGAAGCGCCTGCTATTTCTATGGAAGGACAATGTTAGGAGGAATCATGGCAAAGTTATACGTTGCCTATGGCAGCAATTTGAATATGGTGCAGATGCACAGCCGCTGCCCCACAGCGGAGTTTGCGGGCACAGGGGTGATTCAGGATTACGCGCTGCAATTCAAAGGGTCGCTGCACAATGCCCACGCCACCATCGTACCGAAGGCTGGCAGCTCCGTTCCTGTGGGCATCTGGACGATTGAAAAGACAGATGAGCGGCGGCTGGATGTCTATGAGGGTTATCCCGGCTATTATTTCAAACAGGACATACCTGTGCAGATGGAGGATGGAACCCTCACCGGCATGGTCTATATCATGGACCAGCGGATGGATTTCGGGAACCCCAGCAAGAGCTACTATGACATCGTCCGTCAGGGCTATGCGGACTGCGGTCTGGATACGGCTGTGCTGGATCAGGCGGTGAGCGACAGTATGGATCTGGCGCGGCAGAGAATGGAGGGTATGCGTTTTTTCTAGGAGGAATCAGTTTGTCGAAGCAAAAACGTCTGAAAAAGGAGTTGGGTACGGGCTACCGATTTGAGCAGCGGTTCTCCGCGAAGAATCTGGCCCGGATGCTGGAACGGCTGGAAGGAAGCAACCATTTTCGTGTGGTGGCGATTCTCACGGCAGGCGCTGTGCGGCTGGAAGCGGTGGTGTACTGGGACAACGGCAAATACAGTCTCGGATACGACCTGATGGTGAAGGACACGCCCTTCAGCCCGGAGTGGATCTGCTATGAGAACCTGCCCGACCCGGTGCGCTATGATGCCTGGAATCTGGAACGGGAGATGTTTCAGGTGCTGGACAGGGCGGTGCAGAAATACGGCCTGAGCTATACGGAATGCCGCTTTCCTAAGCTGGACGGCAGCAGCGTAAAGCGAAAGTAAGTGCCCAAGTAAGGGAGTGATTTTTTTGATTTGGAGGTGAAAGCAGTGAAAAAGAAGCTGATGATTGCGCTGGCTTCTCTGGCGGTGATCGGCGCGGCTGTGGCTGGCTTCCTGCACCGGAGCCGGTAAAAGCGTTGGGTCGATTTTCAAGCAGGAGAAAGAGTGTGGGTCGTAAACGCCCCACACCGAGCCTACAGGGGCGGGCAACGCCCGCCCCGCAACGGGTTTTCGGATTCGGGCACTGTGGGTCGGTTGGGAGGGGGTGGGGTCAACCTGTGGGTCATGAAAGCCCATTTCCCTTAGTGCCCCAACAAATTCGCGTGGGTCAGACTGTGGGTCGTACCCAAAATAGGAGGTATTTTGACATTATGGCAGAGAAAACAGAGGGCAAGCGGAAATTCGCGCTCTGGATTGAAGAATCCACATTGGAGCAGGTGCGCAAATGGTATAAAGCAGACAACTGCTCCAGCCAGAGCGAGTTTATTGACAAGGCAATCCATTTTTACATCGGGTTTATTTCCTCGGAGAATGGAAGCGATTACCTGCCGAAGATCATCATATCCACCCTCAAGGGAATCGTGAATGACAGCGACAACCGGATCAGCCGCGTCCTGTTCAAGCTGGCGGTGGAGCAGGCGATTACCATGAATGTGGTGGCCGCTACCTGCAATATCAGCCGGGAGCAGCTGGAAAAGCTCCGGGGAACCTGTGTCGCTCAGGTAAAGCGAACCAACGGAAGCTATGCCTTTGAGGATGCCTTTGACTTCCAGAAACGGTAGCTGAATGCCAAGACTGGTAACCAAATTCAAGTACCTGAAGCCGGGGAGCAGCGGCAAATCCGTGGGCGGGTATGCCCGGTATATCGCCACCCGTGAGGGAGTGGAAAGAATCGATGACAGCCACCGCCATGCCCCGGCAACGCAGAAGCAGCAGGCGCTTGTAGAGAAAATCCTGCGGGATTTCCCGGAAATAAAGGGAAGCCATGAGTACGAAGATTTCTTGCGGGAGCAGACAGTGGGGAACGCTTCGGAATTTATCTCCATAGCAATTGAGGAGAATCTGGACGCTGTGGCGAATACGAAAACCTACGCTGACTACATTGCCACCCGTCCCCGGGCAGAGCGATTCGGGAGCCACGGCCTGTTTACGGACGAGGGTGTGGAGGTGCAGCTCAGTAAGGTTTCTCAGGAGCTGAACGCCTACAAAGGCAATGTGTACACGGCAATCCTGTCCCTAAAGCGGGAGGATGCCGCCCGGCTGGGCTTTGACAACGGTACCCGCTGGCGGGATTTTCTGCGGGGGCAGACCCAAACCCTGTCCGAAAATCTAAAGATTCCCATGGATCACCTGCGGTGGTACGCCGCCTTTCACGACGAGGGTCACCACCCCCATGTCCACCTCATTGCCTACTCCACGGTGCCGGGAGAAGGACATCTGAGCAAGCAGGGGATGGAAAATATGCGCTCTGTGTTTGCAAGGGATATTTTCTCACAGGAGCTGCTGTTCACCTACCAGCAGCAGAGCGAATATCGAGATCAGCTGCGTCAGAAGGGTCGGGAAAGTATCTCGGATATTATGGCGCAAATCAACGCTGGGACATATCAGAATCCCCGGATTGAAGAACTGCTGATCCGGCTTGCTGATCGACTGTCCCGCACCACCGGGAAAAAGGTGTATGGCTACCTTAAGCCGGATGTGAAAGCCATCGTTGACCAGATCGTAGCGGAGCTTGCAGGAGATGATAATATCCGGAAGTTGTATGATCTGTGGTACGAGCAGCGGGAGGATGTGCTGCGCACCTATACTGATACCTTTCCGGAGCGTATTCCGCTGGAACAGAATAAGGAATTCAAGTCCATCCGCAACGCGGTGATACAAGAAGCGCTGACAATCACGCCACAGGTCTGGCGGCAAACAAATGCCGGACAGCGGCTGAGGACAGAGGAGGAGCAACCGTTCAGCAAAAACGAATTTCGTCGCGCATATCCGTTGCGGCAACAAGAAAAAGAGGTTGACGGGGATAACGATTCTGCCATTTGGGAAGAACAACGCCCCACAGAAACGGTGGATGCATCCGAACGAATCAATTCCGTAGAACCAGTGTACATCCCCAGTGTTACCCGCTCCGTCAGCACCCTTATGGCTCAGCTCACGCGGCTGTTTCAGGAACAGGATCAGCGGCGGGAGCAGAACCAACAGCAGCAGATTGACCGCAAGCAGCGCCGTGAAATCGACGAGAAAAAGCAGGCTATGGGCATTCGGGATTGATTTTCAAACACTCTGCCGCCAAGGGGGAGGTTTAACCTTGCGGTGATACCAGCTCCCTGTCATGGTGACACCAGGAAAGAACTCTTCACCTGAAGAAGTTACAGCAGATAGGAAAAGTGAGATATCCTGTTTCAAAAAACTGAAAAGTATTTATCCCTAACTTGATGAAACGATTGGAGGCAAAATGGGAAGTTTTATACCGTTTACGGAAGAACAACGGGAGCAGGCCAGACGGACAGATCTGGCGGCTTTTCTGCGGCAATGCGGGGAGGAAGTAAGGAAATCCGGCACGGAAAACATGTGGCTGGATCATGGGCAGAAGGTGACTATCCGGGGCAACCTTTGGTTCCACCAGTACGAGCAGGTGGGCGGTGATGCAATCGACTTTGCCTGCCGTTTCTATGGCATGGACTACCCGGAAGCGGTGCAGCTCATGCTCTCCATGGGCGTTGCCACGGTGCAGGGAACCGTGGAGCCATTTGCCAGACAGCCGCTGGAATTGCCCCCAAAGCATGAGAATATGCGGCGGGTCTATGGCTACTTGATTCGGCGCAGGGGCATCGACAAGGACGTGCTGGATGCCTTCGCCTACCGGGGGCTGATGTATGAATCCGCAGACTACCACAATGCACTGATTGAGGGAACAGACCGTGAGGGAACGCCTCGGCACGTCCACAAACACAGCACCGCAGCTCAGGGTGGATTCAAGGGCAACGCACCGGGCAGCGAACCGGAGTACAGCTTCCACTGGATCGGCGGCGGGGATATCCTGTTCCTGTTTGAAGCTCCCGTTGATATGCTGTCTTTCATTACCCTGCACAAGCAATGCTGGAAATCCAGCAGCTACGCTGCCGCCTGCGGTGTCTCGGATAAGGTGCTGTGGCAGACGCTGAAGGATCGCCCCTACATCCGAAAAGTGTGCATTTGCCTCGATAACGATGAGATTGGTCAGAAGGCGGCACAGCGTATTTCCAAGGTTCTCGGAGATAAAAATATCGAAAACAGAATCCTCGTTCCTACCCGAAAAGACTGGAACGAGGATTTATTATTTCTGCGAAAGGAGGAAACGAAATGAACGGGATTCCAATGCTGATTCTCTCAGTGGGAAGTATCATCGCGGTGCTGTTTTTCGTGACCTACGCCTCCCAGAAGCACGATCTCAACGGCATCAAGGACAAGACCGTGGGCAACGGTCAGCACGGTACCGCCCGGTGGGCAACAAAACAGGAAATTCGCCGAACGTACCATCATGTCCCATTCACCCCGGAGGAATGGCGGCAGGCTGCGAAGAATGGAAACCAGCCTACCGCCAACGGGAAGCCGCTGCCTCAGGGCATTGTGCTGGGCTGTCAGGGCGGCAGGAAAACCACGGCGTTGGTAGATTCCGACGATGTACATGTACTGATGATTGGCGCTTCTGGCGTGGGCAAGACCGCCTAATTCTTGTACCCAAATATTGAATATGCGTTCGCGAGCGGCATGAGTTTTCTTGAGTTGGATACGAAGGGCGATCTCGCCCGAAACTATGGCGCTATCGCCCGTGACATCTACGGCTACCGCATTTCTGTGGTGGATCTTCGGGAGCCGACCCGGTCGGATGGGAACAATCTACTGACCCTGATCAACCGTTACATGGATGAACACCGGGAGAATCCAAGGGAGATTTCTGCCAAAGCGAAGGCAGAAAAATACGCTAAGATTCTGGCAAAGACCATCATCAATCCGGAGGGTGAGGGCAGCGACCACGGACAAAACGCCTACTTCTACGATGCCGCAGAGGGGCTTCTGGCTTCCGTGGTTCTTATGCTAGCCGAGTTTATTCCACCGGAGGAAACGGACGGTTATGACACCCGGCACATTGCTTCCGTGTTCAAGCTGGTGCAGGAACTGCTGATGCAGGGCCAGCGGGGAGGGAACCAGTTTCAGGAGTTGATGCTGCTTCTGCCCTCAGAACACAAAGCAAAATGGCTGGCTGGTTCCGCACTGACGGCATCGGATCAGGCGATGAATTCTATCATGTCCACGGTGCTGTCCAAGCTGAATGCCTTTCTGGATACGGAACTGGAGCAGGTACTGTGTTTCGATGGCGGCATCGACGCGGAGCTGTTCGTCAAAGAGAAATCTGCCATCTTTCTGATCCTCCCGGAGGAGGATGCCACCAAGAATTTCGTAGCCAGTCTGATGATCCAGAATCTGGCCCGGGAGCTGTTTTCGGTGGCCAATGAGCATGGCGGGAAGCTCCCCAACCGGGCGGTGTTCTTTTGCGACGAACTGGGCACCATGCCGCCCTTTGATATCCTGCCGCTGTTTTCCGCAGGCCGTTCCCGGCGACTGACGCTGGTGCCAATCATCCAGAGCCTTGCCCAGTTAGAGAAAAATTATGGAAAAGAGGGGGCGGAAATCCTGTGCGACAACTGTCAGGACACCATCTTCGGCGGCTTTGCACCCAACAGCCAGACCGCTGCCGCACTATCTGAGAATCTGGGCAGCCGCACAGTTCTGTCCGGCTCCGTGACTCAGGGCAAGGACAATAATTCCCAATCCCTGCAGATGATGGAGCGTCCTCTCATGTCCCCGGATGAGCTGAAGTCCATGCCCAAAGGTAGTTTTGTGGTGATGAAAACCGGCACCCACCCCATGAAAACCAAGCTTAAGCTGTTCTTTGAGTGGGGTATCCGCTTTGAAAAGCCTTTGCAGATGGAGGATCGTGGAAGCCGCCCGGTGCATTACGCGGGGAAAGCAGATTTGGAAAAGGCGATTCTTTCCGAGTATCCGCTGGTGTTTTCCGAGGAGGCCCTGCCAGCAAAACCAAACCTGAAAACGGCTTCAATGCCTGAAAAGACCGCACTTAAAACATAACGAAAAACAGGTGGGGCAGTGCCGCCCCACCTGTACAGGAGGAAAATATGTGCAATTTTACGGAACTATACCGAATGGATTTGCCCCACAGGGCTATTTCCGTGTACAGATACCTTGCCGACCGCGCCAACAAAGATGGCATCTGCTGGCCGTCCATTCCGACCATTTCCAAAGACCTGAAACTCTCTGAGTCCACAACCAGAAGGGCGTTGAAAGATTTGCGCAAGGCGGGACTAATCCAAACAGAGCAGCGACACCGGGAGAATGGAGGAAACAGCAGTTTGCAATACAAGTTATAGCTTTTGCCAAAAACGATCAGTCTTTTAGTTTGCGAAGAAACGAATGATGACTCACCGGATCTCCGCTTTTTTCTTTCATCATATTACTAATGGCATGAAACTTATGCTATACGCTTGTTCCGCAAAAGATATCCCTTTTATATACTAATAACGTTGATTTTATGCTATATGCATGGGGGATTGATTCAATGGACAAGGTAGCTTTGGGCAGGAAAATCCGTGAAGCACGCATCAAAAAGGGGTATACCCAGCAGACGCTTTCAGAAAAAGCGGATATTGGCGAAATGTATCTGAGCGAGATTGAGCGGGGAATCAAGATGCCCAGCATGAATCTGTTCATCAAGCTGATTACGGCTTTGGATATCTCGGCAGACTATGTTCTCAGGGATGAGGTTCCAACGGGAAAAGAATTTGTGTACGATGAGATCACACAAAAACTGGAAGGACTTACTCCGAGGCAGCGTAAAGCAGCGGCGGATATTCTGGATGCGTATATCAAGAATCTATAACAGATTCTCTCAGGAGGCACTTGGTGCCTCCATTTCTTTTACCGTTCTCTGACATATTTCGACAGATTTCGAGTAATAGTATCTGTTATGATATAAGCGTATAGCATTATAATAATGCTAAAAGTGCTATATAGAAATCGATTCGAACAAATTGAAGGGAAGAGGCTAATATGATATCAAGGATGCAGATACTGGACACTCTGCTGGGAAAACAGATTGTAGATGCTCTCATTAGGACATTGTATACTCAGGATGATGATTTCCCTGAAATACACCAATCCTACTTGGCGGCAATTGATACACTGAATAGAGTACTTGGCCAGGATGCAAAGCACAGCGTACAAAAATATACTGCCGCCATTGAGCAGCAATGCGCATCGAATCTCTTTTTTGCAGGTGTTCTGGGAATACAGATGAATTTGGAGCATTTCAGAAATCCAATGGCTCCAAACTGCACATGTGAACAGGTGGATTATGATGATTATCTGCGTGTAGATCTGGCTTATGCTTTGCCTTTGTATGAAGCGGCTGAGAAGTATATCGAACAGTTTGAGAAGAACTTGCCGGCTGAGTTGCGGGAGATCCGTGATACCGTCATCTGTTTCAAAGCTGCTTTAGAGGTCAGCGGCATGAAGCTGGCGCATTTCTATGGTTATCTGCTGGGCAACGATTTGCTGAAATGCTGCATTCCCGGATATCGTCCAGACCATGTTCTGGATTTTCGGTACAGGCACATGTTGGAACAATACTTTGGTGGTACCCTGCGAATGGATCAGTGGGAGGGCTGTATACCGGTAAAAGCCTGAAAATATGCGCCGGTTCAGGAAACAGATCCGCAAACTACGTACACATTACGAGAGGAGATATGGAAAGATGCTTTTGTATAAGCAGCACAGATTTTATTGCTTCACATTACCATTGGGATTGAACGTGAGACACGAGGTCCCATGCAGCAGCTTCTGAGTTATATTCGGGATTTGGAGGGGCCTGTTCAGGTGGGACCGGAGCCGCTCCACCACCAAGGACTGACCGGCAATAGAGCCCAAAACCAACCCGACGAAACCACCACCGCC
>CAMGCA010000068.1 GCA_946011705.1 uncultured Clostridia bacterium
ATTGGATGAAGCTGGAGCAGTTCCAGCGTGGTTTTCCCATCATGTGCTACTATGGTTTGATATCCCTCTTTTTCCAGATAAGCGGATAGAACCTGTGTGATCTTGACTTCGTCATCCACAAGTAGGATTTGCTTTTGCATTTTTATCATATTTCTATTCCAATCGATAAATTAAGAGTCTGATCAACTGTCACGAAAACCACTCAAGGTAATTTCCTCCCTTGATTCAGGGAAATCGAAAACGGTTATTTTCTTTGCAGTTTAATGATTTGAACCATTCCATCAATTTCTACGCCACTTGCAACAAACCCATTGTTTTCAAACAGCGAAACGATTTCATTCGGAGAATAAAACTTAACATCTCCGGCCCTGGAGAATTTTACAAACGGATTACATATTACCCTTAAAATGGCAGGTAAATACGCTTCTGCTATGTATAGCATACCCCCTATTCTGATTACTCGTCCTGCTTCTTGCGCGAACCTCTGAACATTTGGAAAATGGTGAAATGCGGCAGAAACAGTCATTACTCCTATCTCACCATTTTCAAACGGAAGTTGGTCACATCCAGAAACATAGAACGTCATATCTGGATTTAATCTTTTTGCCTGCTCTATCATTTTTTCAGATATGTCAACGCCATACCCGCAAAAAGGACTCTTTTCTGCCAGTTCATGCAGCAAGCGGCCATTACCACAGGCAACATCCACTACCGTATCGTCAGGAGCAATAGTTACTGCTTCATATATCATTTTCTTGAACTTGGCGGTGAACTTACCATCAAAAGTCAATTCGTAGTTTTCTGCTTTTTTATCGTAACTCTTTTTTGAACGCTGCTCAAATTTATTCATACATATATGTCCCCATTAATTCTGAATTGTCGTTTCCACCATAAAAGACTACTTGTAGTTTTCCAGGAAAGAGACTTCCTTGCCGCCGTGCTTATATCCGGGAAAAGTATCCAGCGAGACTGCGTGAATGCTGTTGAAGATGGATTTTTCAATATTGGGATTGTCCCGTTTCAGGCGGCGGAGCAGGTTCTTGATTTCCTGCCGCTTGGAGCCGCCGCCCCCATTGTCACAAATGGTGCAGTTTTCTGTAAAGCGACAGGCACATTGGATAAATTCCAACTGATTGTACCCCCGCCATGCGATGATGTCATCCTCATGGATACAGTACATGGGCCGGATCAATTCCATTCCCTCAAAATGGTCGCTGTGCAGTTTGGGCAGCATAGCCTGAAGCTGAGAGCCGTAAAACATCCCCATTACTGTTGTCTCGATCACATCGTTGAAGTGATGGCCAAGAGCAATTTTATTGCAGCCCAGTTCCTGTGCCTTGCTGTAAAGATACCCCCGGCGCATCCGGGCGCAGAGGTAGCAGGGGGACTTTTCGCTGCTGTTAGCCACTTCGAAAATGTTCGTTTCAAAAACCGTGATGGGAATCCGGAGTAAGGCAGCGTTGCTTTCAATTTTCTGACGGTTGATTGCGTTATAACCTGGGTCCATTACCAAAAACAGCAAATCAAAGGAGACATCACTGTGTCGGTGGAGCTCCTGCATCAGTTTTGCCATCAGCATGGAGTCCTTTCCTCCGGAGATACACACCGCAATCTTATCTCCGGCCTGAATCAGCTCGTACTTTTTTACAGCATAGGTGAACGGTTTCCAAAGCTCGTCCCGATATTTTTTGATGATGCTTCTCTCTATCATCTGATAGGGTTCCAAAGTTCTCGACATAGATGCGTTCCCCTCATATGATGTGTTTTGCGGTCTTATCCGCTGCCAGTGCCGCGGTGATTGGATCATGCCACCAGTTCCTTATAGCAACTGTCAAAGATTCGGAGGAATTCCTGAAGTTCCTCCCATGTGGTCAAGTGGCTGAGACTGATACGCCAGGAAGAGAGAGCATTCTTTCGGTCCCGGCTGACTGCGAATACCGCCTTGGAGGGCGTTCCCTCTGTGGAACAGGCTGACTTGACAGAGACACAAACTCCACGCTTGCCTAATTCCCGCTGGAACACCGTCCCTTTCACGCCACGAACACTGAGATTTAGGATGTGCGGCACCGCGTTTTCAGGACTGTTGATCCGGACAGCCGGATATTTTGCAAGCTCATCCCGCAGGTAACGGTTCAGCGCTTCTGCATAAGCAATTCGTTTCTCCTGATTCTCCAGCGCCAGACGAAGCGCCTCTTCAGAAGATACTGCCAGCGCCAGCGCCGGAGTACCGCTTCGATAAATCGTGGTGCTGGAGCCGCCGTGGATCTGCGGTTCAATGACGAGGTCCTTCTTTTTCAGCAGCAGGCCGCTGCCGTTCAGCCCATAGAATTTGTGGGGTGCGATGCTCATGGTGTCCACACCGTCCAGCACCAGTTCCGTCTTCCCCACTGCCTGCGTGGCGTCCACATGGAGGCGGCAGTTTGGAAACTCTTTTAAGATTTCAGCGATCTCCCGGACCGGCTGCACCGTTCCCAGCTCACTGTCCACCGCGCAGACAGACACCAGCACGGTGTCCTTCCGCAGCAGGTCCCGCAGCTGCTCCAAATCAATGGTGCCGTCCCGTGCAATGTCCACAAGGTCAATCTCGCATCCCTGCTGCTGAAGGGCGGAAAGTGTTCCGCCCACAGAGGAGTGCTCCAGCGCCGTGGAAATGATGTGCCTGCCAATATGCCGGGACGCCTGGACGATGCCTTTGATGGCGAGGTTGTTGGACTCGCTGGCTCCGGAGGTGTAGATGATCTCTGCCGGGTCAATACCCAGCAGTTCCGCGATGCTGTCTGTCACGCGGCTCATTTCCGCTTGCGCGGCCTGCCCGGCAGGGTGCGTGGAGTTGGGATTTCCGATAAATATTCGTTCCGTTTGGTAGAACGCCTCCAGCACAGCTGGGTCTGCGGGCGTATTGGCGGAATAGTCCAGATAGATCATGCGCTGCCTCCTGATCGCATCAGGTCTTTTACCACCTCGCCGGCAAGGATCAGTCCGGCAACCGGGGGGACAAAGGCGTTGCTGCCCGGAACCTGCCGCCGCTGGGTGCATTTCCTCGCCGTACCCGGCGGGCAGATGCAGTGGCTTCGGCAGCTGATGGACATATCGTCAATGGGCGTCATGGCAGGCTCTTTGGAATAGACCACCTTCAGATGCCTGATCCCCCGCTTTTTCAGTTCCCTGCGCATGACTCTTGCCAGCGGGCACACGGAGGTCTCAAAGATGTCCGCGACTTCAAAAGCAGTTGGATCCGCCTTGTTTCCCGCACCCATGCAGCTGATAACAGGAACTCCTGACCGCTGAGCCTGCTCCACCAGCTCCAGCTTGCCGGTGACCGTGTCGATGGCGTCCACAATATAGTCATACCGGGTAAAATCAAACTGCTCCGCCGTCTGCGGGGCGTAAAAGGTCTTATAGGTATGGACAACCGCGTCCGGATTGATTTCTTTGACGCGCTGCTCCGCCACATCCACCTTGTATTGTCCCACGGTTTTGCGGGTAGCGAGCAGCTGTCGGTCGAGGTTCGTCAGACACACCCGGTCATCGTCGATGAGATCCAGAATGCCGACGCCGCTGCGGGCAAGGGCCTCCACGGTGTAGCCGCCCACACCGCCAATGCCAAATACAGCCACCCGGGCACGGTACAGCCTCTCCATGCCCTCCTGCCCAAAGAGCAACTGTGTTCTTGAAAACTGATTGAGCATGTTCGCCTATCCTCCGATTCCCTTGATCAACACCCTCATCTGTCCGCCGCAGACCATTCCCTGATTCTCTGCCACATCATTGCTCATATCCACCTCAACGCAACGATATCCATTTGTACCAATGATGCGTCGTGCTTCTAAAAGGACGGCGTGCTCACTGCATCCACCGCCGATGGTCCCAACGGTCTTGCGGTTGCGATCTACCGCCATCATGGCGCCGGATTTCACTGGCGTGGAGCCGCTGGTTTCTAAAACCAACAGAAGAGCCTTCGGCTCCCTACTGCAAGCAAGAAATTCCAGCACCGGCAGGTCAATGTCCTCTGCCACAAGGGTGGTGCTTCCGGAACGGCGGGGCGTATCCCGCCGGCGGCATTGAATCAGTTCCGCAGCTATGGAGATGGCTATCTCCTGTGTCGTCAGAGCATTGATAGGAAGTCCGATGGGGGCGTGAATGCACTCAAGCGTCTTGCCGGGGATGCCCTCATCCTTCAACAGTTGAAACAGCCCCGCTACCCGGCGCTTGGAGCCGATCATCCCCAGGTACTTCGGAAATGTCCCGGATAGGATCGCTCTCAGGCAGTCCGCGTCATAGCGGTGTCCGCGTGTGATGACGGCCACATAGTCCTGTTCGCAGATTTCCAAAGAACGCACTGCCTTGGGAAACGCATCGCATATCACTTCCTGTGCTTCTGGAAATCGTCCCCGGTTGACAAAGGAAGGACGGTCATCCACCACCGTCACTGCAAAGCCCAGGTCACTTCCGTACCGGCACAATGGCTGGGCGATATGTCCAGCTCCCAGGAGAAGGAGACGCTCAGCGGGATAGAAATTACGGACGTAGACAATACCAGTTGCCTCAAAGGTCATTGACGCCGGCTTTCCATCTCGAACCTGTTTTAGTATCTTCTGAAATTGTGTTTGCATGAAAGTTTCTCCTTCTCAGCAAGGTGGATCTTAGATAAAGTTTTCCATTTTATTGCATATAACAATAGTATGATGATAGGATTATACCTCTGTATTGAAGAAACTACAATAGGGCACTATTTTTTTTCAAATTTGCTTTGTGTCCTCCGGCATTTAGCTGCGATGTGGCAAGAAGCTGATGAGGTACACCGTTTAGGCCAGTATTCCCAAGCCGTATTGACTTTCCCTTTGCACCTGCATATAATAACACATAGAAAAATTTAAATGTGAAGGAGGCGGGAAATTGGAGCAAATTTACCGCGACACAGCGAAGATACTAAAGGCAATTTCCGACCCAAAGCGTCTGCGGATTATAGATATGCTTTCTTGTGGGGAGCTGTGTGCCTGTAAAATCCTTGAGGCCTTCCATATCACACAGCCTACGCTGTCTCACGATATGAAGGTGCTGATCCAAGCTGGAATCGTAGACGATCGGCGGGATGGAAAGAATATCTACTATTCCCTCAATGAAGCACGTCTTGGGGAGTTTGAAAGTACCTTGCACAGAATTATAGGACCTAAAGCAGACTGTATCTGTCATTCAGAGGGCTGCTGCCAATAAACAGGATACCGATGCCTCAAATTGCTGGCACGTTTGAGCATCGGTTTTCATATCGTATAAATATAGAAACATTTCTATTTTTCTATCTTTTAGGAGAACCAATCTTATGAAAACAATGAAAATCTACGAGGCCGCCATGTGCTGCTCCACCGGACTTTGCGGTGTGAGCGTCGATCCCGAACTGCTCCGTGTCTCCACAGTGCTGAACACGCTGAAACAGAGCGGCGTGGTGGTCCAGCGGTTCAACCTGTCCAATGCCCCGGCGGAGTTCGTGAAGAATAAGGCCGTCACAGAATATTTGCAGAAATTTGGCCCGGAAAAGCTGCCCGTGGTTGTCGTTGATGACGCTATCGTGATTGCGGGCCGCTATCCGACGAATGTGGAGTTTACGCGCCTGCTGGAGCTGTCTGGCGATGTCCTGGGTGTTGCTTGTTGCAGCGGGGATGCTCCGACTTCCGGCTGTTGCAACGATGCTGCTGATATTTCTGAAAGGAATTGTTTATGAATATCTTTAATCCCTTTGAAGTGACAAAGACCAAATACCTTTTTTTCACTGGTAAGGGCGGCGTAGGTAAAACCTCGGCGGCCTGCGCAACCGCTGTCTCACTGGCCGACCAGGGGAAGAAGGTACTTCTTATCAGCACCGACCCGGCCTCTAATCTGCAAGATGTATTTGCGATGGAGCTGACCAACAAGGGAACACCTATCCCTGCTGTTCCCAATTTGGTGGTGGCAAATCTGAACCCAATACAGGCAGCAGCTGAATATCGGGAGAGTGTTATTGCGCCCTATCGCGGCATCATGCCGGATGCAGTGATTGCCAATATGGAGGAGCAGCTTTCCGGTTCCTGCACCATTGAAATTGCGGCGTTCAACGAGTTCTCCATCTTCATCACTGACCCGGATATGCAGCGGGATTACGACCACATCCTCTTTGATACAGCCCCAACCGGTCACACCTTACGAATGCTTCAGCTCCCCTCCGCATGGAGCAATTTCATCAGTGAAAGCACCCACGGAGCATCCTGCTTGGGCCAACTCTCCGGCCTTGAGAGCAAAAAGGCCGTTTACAAAAAGGCTGCTGCAACGCTGGCTGACGGAAATCTCACAACATTGGTTTTGGTCACTCGCCCCGAAGAGGCGCCGCTGAAAGAAGCCCAGCGGGCTTCGCTGGAACTGGCCGACTTGGGTGTGAACAATCAAATTCTGGTGGTGAACGGTGTCTTGCTCCAAAGTGACGACGCCATCTCTGAAAAGCTGTATCAAAAGCAGAAGGCAGCGATGAAGGCCATCCCAGAGGGATTGAAGGCACTTACTACCTACTTGATTCCCTTGCGGGCTTACAACATTACCGGTTTGGATAATGTCCGCGCCATGCTGCGGGAGGATCGTCAGGATATAAAGTATGAGGCTCCTAATACAAAGAATTTTTATGGGCTGCACGATGTTGTAGACTCCATTGACAAAGCCGGGCGAAAAGTCATTTTTACAATGGGCAAAGGCGGCGTGGGCAAAACCACTGTTGCGGCCACTATCGCCCTGGGGCTGGCACAGAAAGGGAAAAAAGTGCACCTGACCACCACAGATCCTGCTGCACATCTAAAATTTGTGTTGGAGCAGGCCGATAATATCACTATGAGCTACATCGACGAACACGCCGAGCTGAAAAATTATCAGGAGGAAGTGCTGTCCAAAGCGAGAGCCAACGGCCTGTCCGAGGAGGATATTGCCTACATTGAAGAAGATCTGCGCTCCCCCTGCACACAGGAAATCGCCGTGTTCCGGGCATTTGCAGAGATTGTGGAAAAGGCGGACGATCAGGTTGTCGTTATTGATACCGCACCCACCGGCCATACGCTGCTCTTACTGGAATCTACCGAAAACTACGACAAGGAAATCCAGCGCACCAATGGGGAAACACCGGAATCTGTCAAGCGGTTGCTGCCACGGCTAAAAAGCATGGAAACAGAGGTCGTAATCGTTGCTTTACCGGAGGCCACCCCTGTCTATGAGGCCATACGGCTGGAAGATGATCTCAAGCGGGCGCAGATTGCGGTGAACTGGTGGATCATCAATCAGTCGTTCTATCAGTCGGGAACCACCAACGCCCTGTTGGAAGCGAAGGCCAGTAACGAGGTAGAGTGGATCAATCGCATTGACCAACACACAGGCGGAAGATTTGCACTTATAGCATGGAGCGCTGATCAGATCAAGGGCGATAAGCTCCTGGAACTTTGAGAGGGATGACTTATGAGCCAAAAGCCAAAAGTTGCTTTTATATGCGTTCATAATTCCTGCCGCAGCCAGATTGCGGAGGCATTGGGCAAGCATTTTGCCGCTGATGTGTTTGAGAGTTTTTCGGCCGTAAGTGAGACCAAACCGCAGATCAACAAGGACGCAGTACGGCTGATGAAAGATCTTTATGGGATCGACATGGAACAGGCACAGTTCAGTAAGACCTTTGACAGCATCCCGGAGCCGGATATTGCAATATCAATGGGTTGCGATGTAGGCTGCCCCTATATTGGCAGAGCCTTCGATGATAATTGGGCACTGCCTGACCCTACAGGCCAATCGGATAAAGTGTTCCGTGAAACAGTAAGCCAGATCGAACAACGCATTATACAGCTAAAAACGCAAATACAAGGAGGTGTTTACCGTGAAAAGAAAATCTAATACAGGAATTAATTTTTTCCAACGGTATCTGACTATATGGGTATTCCTATGTATGGTAGTAGGTGTTCTAATAGGCCATTTTTTCCCGGCACTTCCCGAGCTGTTAGCCCGGTTCGAATATGCCCGCATTTCTATTCCGATGGCCATTCTGATTTGGGTGATGATCTACCCCATGATGCTGAAAGTGGATTTTCGGAGCATCCGCAACGTAGGGAAAAACCCAAAAGGACTGTTTGTGACCTGGATCGTCAACTGGCTCATTAAGCCCTTTACCATGTATGGCATCGCCAGTCTGTTCTTCTTCGTTCTGTTTAAGGGTTTTATCACACCGGAACTGGCAACGGAGTATTTGGCCGGAGCGGTGCTGCTGGGTGCTGCTCCCTGCACGGCGATGGTGTTTGTGTGGAGTACGTTAACCGATGGAGATCCCGCTTATACCGTTGTCCAGGTTGCAACCAACGATCTTATCATCCTGGTGGCTTTTGTGCCTATCGTGCAGTTTCTGCTGGGCGTATCAAATGTCAGTGTCCCCTTTGATACGCTGATTTTAAGCGTGGTGCTGTTTGTGGTCATCCCGCTGGCTGGCGGCATTTTGACCCGTATTTTTGTGACACGCAGCAAGGGAACAGAGTATTTTGAAAATGTGTTCATTCACAAATTTGACTCCGTTACCACGGTGGGATTACTGCTCACTCTGGTTTTGATTTTCATGGGACAGAGCAAAGTCATTCTGGAAAATCCCCTTCACATCGTACTGATTGCGGTTCCGCTGATTTTACAGACATTTTTGGTGTTTGCCATCGCTTATAT
>CAMGCA010000069.1 GCA_946011705.1 uncultured Clostridia bacterium
TGCAAATCTAAAATATAAGTATGGTAATAGACATTTTTGGGCGAGAGGATACTATGTGGATACGGTGGGAAGAAATAAAAAGCAGATAAAAGAGTATATTCAAAATCAGCTTCGAGAGGACCAGATAGCCGACCTGATGAGCATCAAGGAGTATGTAGACCCGTTTACGGGTAGCTCGAACCAGAAGGCATAAATAAAGCCCCTTTAGGGGCAGCCCGAAAAGATAATGCGGTCGGCAAACTTTCGGGGCCCCTTTAGGGGTGAGGCCAGTATAAAGCCCTTCTAGGGCTTATTCAAGCCTCCGGCTTAGCCGGAGGTTTTGACTCAGAAAGGTTATCCCCCATACTCCCCCGGGTCCAGCAGGAACAGGGACATGAGCAGGTACAGCCGCTGGTAGTCATCCTCCAGATTCAGGCCAAACAGCTCTTGAATCTTTTGCAGCCGGTAAGTCAGGGTGGTGCGATGGATGATCAGGGCATTGGCGGTTTTCGGAATGTTCCGCTCGCTCACCAGATAGGAGCGGAGGGTGTTGAAATACTGGGTGTCGTGCTTTTTGTCGTAGCGCAGGATGGTCAAAAGGGAATGATCCGCCAGCATTTCCACGGGGATTTCCCGGGTTGCCTGACTGCGGATGTAATGCAGAGCGCATTCGGAAAAGGGTACAATCCACTGGCTGCTGTTTTCCTCAATGATATATTGCAGGGCAATATCGGCCTGCCGGAAGCCGATCTGGATGGCGTGAATATTGTCGACGGGGTTGGAAATGCCCACATACATACAGCTGTCACGCACCAGCGGCGCCAGAATCTGCCGCAGGGCGTATTGGTCGGTGCCGGGCTGGGTGAGGTCAATCACCACGCAGAGCATCTTCTGGTAGCTGAAGCTGAAATAGCCCTGAATCTGGGCGGCAAGGGTGTTGTTCAGCGCCTTGTCCGAGCGGACGGACTGGGCTTCACTCTGGTTGCGGATCTTTAGACACAGGTAGGCGTCCATGGGCGTCCAGTCCAGAATGCTCAGGGTGGTCTGAAGATCCCGGTTGTCCACGCTGACGCCGTTCATCAGGTCGATGAAGGTGTCCTCCAGACCCCAGTAGCGGCGGCTGGAATCCACTTCGTCGTGTTCGATGAGCTTGACGGCGTACTTTGCCAGATATTCCGCCGCCTGATACTGGCCCGGCAGCAGCAGAGTGCCGATTTCGTTGATCAGAAGTCTTCCGCAGTAAACGTTGTTGCTGAACAGGTTCACATAAAGACTGCGCATAGTGTAGGGATACTGCTCGTTGTCCCAGATGGCGGCGGTGTGATATTCCAGGGTTTTCTGATAATTTTCGTCGTACTTGAATTCGTTGATCAGCCACAAGGGGATGTACAGCTTGCCAGTGCGCTCGTTGTACTCGAATTTCAGCATGCCCTCGACCTTGGACGACAGCGCGATCACGGAGAACATGTTGTCATGAATGTAGATGGGGTTCTGGAAAAAGACGCTGCCGGCTCGGCACAGATCTATCAGCGTGCCCCCGCCGGTGACGATCTGGTTCAGCTGGGACTCGAAATCGTGATAGTGCTGAAAAATGGAAACGATTTCGTTGAGAACCTCATAGATCGGGCGGCGCAGTCCCCGGATGTGAGGCGTAGTGCCCTGCAGGTCGTCGTAAGCTACATATCGGAAGGAATCTGTGGGGAAGGATCCGCCCATCCCCTCCGGGATCAGGTAAAGGATATCCTCCCGCAGTGCCGTTTGACCGCAATAGACCTGACAGCTTCGCAGGCAGGGGGAGTCGCCGCCGGTTTCCAGCGTAAAATTCCAGAGCATTTCCCCCAGTGGGTCGGCGACCATCTGGATGCTCAGCAGCATGGGGGTATCATCGGCGTACAAATATGTGCTCATTGTCTGCCTCCTGCGTAAAGAGAAATGTGGTAACTCTATTCTATCCTATAAAATGAGGAAAAGCAATAGCGCAAAATAAAGAAAATAAGGAAATTATGAGAATCATAAGGTTCTATTTGACAATTGGCCCCCCTGTATGTATGATTAACTTATCCAATTTGCACAAATGCCTTACTCGGGAACGATTAAGTAGCGGTGCACTCAATCCTTAGGATTGAGTAAATCTAGCGCTCCGGCACAGGAAAGGAATGACGGTCAGATGAAAACGCTTTCAGATTACTCAGCCAAGACCTGGTTTCGCTTTTTGTTCTTCTCGGTCTTTGGCGTGTTCGCATTCTTTATCAATTTCCACCTGCCTGAATACCAGTTCACCATCGGTGCCTGGCAGTGGGGCAAGGTTGCCGCTCAGTCCAATGTACTGGTGTCTCACTTCACCAACTTCCTGAAGGCCGCGCTGTACACCGGCAATTTCAAGGCCATGCCCTTCGTGGTCTGGGCCATCGGCGTATACAGCATTGTTGACCTGTTTGTTCTGCGCCCCAATAAGTTCTGGCACACCACCAAGGTAGCTGCCGCCTTTGCGGTTTTCAAGATCATCGGCTTTATCCTGCTGTCCTTCCTGATCGTGAACATCTACTTCGGTGTTCACCCCGCGTGGATGGGCTGGTTCTTCAATGGTGTGGATTCCCTCGGCGGCAAGAGCATCGGAACCTTCATCATGGATAACATCCTGGTCACCATCTGCATCAGCATTCCGGCGGCCTCCCTGTTCCTGCCGCTGCTGGTTGACTACGGTCTGGTGGAATTTGTGGGCGTTCTGGTTCGCAGCATCATGCGGCCCGTGTTCAAGCTCCCCGGCAGAGCCGCCGTTATCATGGTTTCTGCCTTCCTGGGCAACTTCTCCGTGGGCCACATCGCTATCAATGACCAGTATAAGCAGGGCCGTATGACCGAGCGGGAAGCCGTGGTGATCGGCACCAGCATGTCCACCGTTTCCGTGGGCTTCCTGCTGGCGCTGGCCAACATCAGCGGCCTGACCAACGCCAGCCTCTGGGGCAAGAGCTACTGGAACCTGTACTTCTGGATCGCCTTCCTGGTGACCCTGCTGGTGACGCTGGTGGGTGTGCGGATTCCTCCGCTGAACCATGTGCCCGACAATTACTACGAGGGTGTCAAGCCCGATCCCGAGCAGCCCATTAAGAAGGATCTGCTGCGCAGCGCGCTGCGGGAGGGCATGGATCAGGCTCAGACCCAGGCGCACCTGGGCAAGCGCATCGCGTACATCATGAAGGAGACCATCGGCGTTCTCGGCACCGTGGCTTCCGGCACCGCTTTCTTCGCCACCTTCGGCGTTGTCCTGTACTCCTTTACGCCCATCGTGGAATGGCTGGGCTACTTCTTCCGCCCGCTGTTCATGCTGTTCGGCTTCCGGGGTGAGGAGCTGGCCATTGCTTCCACCGGCGCGGTCATTTCTCTCGTGGAAGTCACCGTTCCCGCCCTGCTGGTTGCCGTGGGCAGCTGGAGCATGCGGCTGCGGTTCGTGCTGGCAGTCATCCCCGTCAGCTCCATCATCTTCCTGGCCAGCTTTGTGCCCTGCCTGATGGCTACCGATGTGCCCGTCAAGTTCAGCCACATCATGCTGATCTGGCTGGAGCGGATGATCCTGTCCGTGCTGATCGCCGGTCTGTTCGCAATGCTGCTGTTCCCCGCGGGAATGGTTGCTTGAGGCGAGTCGCCGCTGACAATGCGTCACGAACGCTTGGCAGTTATCGTACATCCTTTGGGCCCCTCGACCGGGCGGCCGGTGGCCGCAAACAATGCGTCACGAACACTGGCAGTTATCGTATATCCTCAGGGCCCCTCGACCTGTTCGGCTCAGAATCGTGGTATTGGTTGAATTGGTTCTCGCATCATATCGTATTTTTCGCGCCACGCGCGATCAATAAAAAAGCTTGGAGGTTATTCTTATGAAAGACACGAAGAACACCCCGGAAACTCAGAAGAAGGAACTGAGTTTCTCCCTGAAGTATTTGTTCGGTGTTGGCGACGCAGGCTTCAACCTGATGAGCAACATTGAGACATTCTACTTCATGACCTTCCTGACGGATCTGGCCGCTTTCAGCCCCGCCATCGCGGGTCTCATCAACTCCGTCTTCTCCATCGTCGATGCCTGCCTGTCCTGGATCTACGGCGGCATCCTGAACGGCACCAAGGCGAAAAAGTGGGGCCGTTACCGCTCCTGGCTGATCCTGCTGCCCTGGCTGGTTCCCTTCCTGTACGCCTTCCAGTTCATCCGTGTCAGCGACAATGAGATGCTGTCCGCGGTGGTAATCATCATCGCCGCCATCGCTTCTCACGTTGTCTGGAACATCGGCTACGTTGCCAACGCCACCCTGGTTTCCGTCGTTGGTAAGACCGCCGAAGACCGCGCTACCCTGGCATCCTCCCGCGGCACCTGGAACAACATCGGCTCCCTGCTGTTCAGCTACCTGGGCCTGCCTCTGGCTACCCTGCTGGCCGGCTTCGTCGGTGAGACCAACAAGTTCGCCGCTGCTGCCTTCTGCCTGGGCATTCTGATGGTTCTGGGCTACTACGCGCACTTCAAGATGACCGAGGGCTACGAGGAAATCGAGACCGATGCCAACCCCAAGGCCAACGCTGCCAAGGTTTCCATCCCCGACATGTTTAAGTCTCTGTTCGCCAATCCCCAGCTGATGATTCTGATGGTGGCCGACCTGTCCAAGTGGTGCGTGAAGTTCGTCACCGCCGCTGCTGCCATTTACTACTTCCGTGACGCCATGGGCAACCCCGGCCTGATGACTCCCTACCTGCTGGCCATCGGCCTGGCCGCCATCGTTGGTTCCTACGCCACCCGTTACATGGCCAAGTCCCTGTCCAACCGTACCACTGCCATCATCTCCTTCGTTGGCATGGCTGTCGCTCTGGCTCTGATCTACGTCCTGTACACCAACGCCATCGTCGTTATCGCTCTGATGACTGTTGCTCAGTTCTTCTATGGTGTTGCCTACTCCATCAGCCCCGCTCTGTACGGCGATACTGTGGTTTACACCACCTGGAAGACCGGCAAGAACGCCGCCGGCTGGATCATGGGTCTGCAGAACCTGCCTCTGAAGGTTGGTGTGTTCATGCGTGGTACCATCGTCGCCGCCTGCCTGGCCGCTGTGGGCTGGCAGAAGGGTGTTGTCCTTGAGGGCGCTGCCCGTCAGGGTATGACCGTTGCTCTGGGTCTGGTTCCCGCTATCTTGTGCGCTGTTGGCGCTGTTCTGCTGATCGTTGGTTACAAGCTGACCCGCGAGAAGATCGCCGAGTGCCAGGCTGCGATTAACAAATAACTGAAATACTCTCCTTACCGTGCGTGTCTGTGGGAAACTGCAGGCACGCATGGTAACGAGGTGCGATTATGACGGATTTTCAAATTGACCAATACTTAGACCGCATCGGCGCCAAACGGCCCGATACGCTGTCGCCCCAATCTCTGATGGAACTGACCCGAGCCCATCTGGAGCAGGTTCCCTTTGAAGTGCTGCAGATGAGCGAAGCCCACACGGAACCCTCGCTGGAGCCGGAGGATCTGTTTGAAAAGATCGTCGTAAACCGCCGGGGCGGCTATTGCTTTGAACTGAATAAGCTTTTTTACCTGCTTCTGCAGGCGCTGGGCTTTGATTGCTACCCTGTCGGCGTTCGCGTGCTGATGGGCCGGCCGGAGCCGAGAGCCATTTCCCACCGGGGCATTGTGGTGCGGTTCGGCGAGGAAAAGTGGTACTGCGACGTTGGCTTCGGCGGACGGGGCCCCAAGGGGATCCTGCGGATGGCCGACACCGGCATCCAGACCCTGGTGTTCGAATCCTTCCGGGTGCTCCGGGAGAAGGACGGAAGCTATGTGATCGTCTATTTGGACGGTGAAACCCAGACGAGAATGCTGAAATTCCGGGATGAGCTTTGGCTGGACGTGGACTTTGCCCTACTCAATGGCTACTACGCCAATCACAGCCACTCTCCTTTCAACAAGAGAAAAATACTCTATCTGTGCCAGCCGGAGGGCTGGATCTCGCTGGTGGGGGACAGCTTTACCACCTTCCGTCGTGGACAGACCACAGTCCGCACCGTGACAGAGGAGGAGGCACGCGCCCTGACCGCGACCCAATTTGGACTGCATATCCCGCAATGGGATTGAAGTAATATGTAATTTACGGAGGAAGAATTATGTTAACCAAAAGACAGAACCTTCTGGAGACCATTCATGGCGGCAACCCCGATCGTTTCGTGAACCAGTATGAAGCTTTTGCCATGCAGGTTCCCAACGGCTTCTCTATCCACAACCCCGCTCCCAAGCCTGGTCAGCACAACGTTGTGAACGCCTGGGGTGTTACCCGTTCCTGGCCTGAGGGAACCCCCGGTGCCTTCCCCGTCCACACCCCCGAGAAGATCGTCATCAAGGACATCGAGGAGTGGCAGAAGTACCTGAAGGTACCTCAGGTCGTCTATGACGCCCAGGTCTGGGAGCCCTTCATTGAGGCTGCTGAAAAGGTCGACCGCAACGAGTACTTTGTTACCTCCGCTGTGTTCCCCGGAATTTTCGAGCAGAGCCACTATCTGATGGAGATTCAGAACTGCCTGATGGCCTTCTACGAGTATCCTGATGAGATGCACGAGATTCTCGACGTCATCACCCAGTTTGAGCTGGATCTTGCCGCCGAAATCTGCAAGTACATCAAGCCCGACGCTCTGTTCCACCACGACGACTGGGGCAGCCAGCAGTCCACCTTCCTGTCCCCCGCCATGTTCCGGGAGTTCATCAAGCCCTGCTATGAGAAGGTTTACGGCTACTACAAGGCCCACGGCGTGGAGCTGATCATCCACCACTCCGACTCCTACGCCGCCACCCTGGTGCCCGACATGATCGACCTGGGCATCGACATCTGGCAGGGCGTCATGACCTGCAACAATATCCCCGAGCTGATCAAGCAGTACGGCGGCAAGATCAGCTTCATGGGCGGCATCGACTCCGCTACCATCGACTTCCCCGGCTGGACGGTTGCCGACGTTGAGCGTGAAGTTGACCGGGCCTGCCGTGAGTGCGGCAAGCTGTACTTCATTCCCGGTGCCTCTCAGGGTCTGGCTGTGTCCACCTTCCCCGGCGTTTACGAGGAGACCACCCGTCAGATCGATCTGGCCAGCAAGAAGTACTTCTAATTGCATACCAAAAGGCGGGCGCCAAGCACCCGCCTTTTTCATGTCAGTCGTTATACAGGAAACAGCCGGTGTAAGAAATGGTGCATTTGCCGTAATAGTAGGGCAGATTGTTGGCCTTGCAGGCCTCCAGCACCACCAGTCCGTAGGCCTCCATGGAGGAAATCTGTCGGTCGGGGAAGCGGCAGGGGGCGTCCGGGTATGTACAGGTCTTGCACAATGTGCAGCAGCCCGCCCCCAGCGCCAGCACATCGGCGTGATCCTGCCGCAGAAGCTTGTTCATTTTCAGGAAGTTTTCCTTGTGCTGGTGCTCCGCGTCCATCATGCCCTCGCCGTCCAGCTCATCCTCCAGCTCCCCCACCGTCTGAACCAGGATGCCACGGCTGTAGCGGCTGACCCGCTGGGCGCATTCCTCCAGGGAACCGCAGCCCGGAGGACAGCTCCAGCGCTTGCCGTACATGCCACAGGAATTTACTTCACACATCTGCCGAACCTCTGGCTTTAATTGCAGGGTTTTCGGATCCAGCGGGGCCACATGGGTAAAGCCAGCCTCCTGGGCCATTTTCTCAATTACCGCGTATTCCATGATCATTCCTCCTCAAAGCACAGGCAGTCCACATAGCAGTCAGTGAATTCCGGCAGGGAGGCCAGCTCCCGGAACTCTGTTCCCTGGGCCCGCCGTTTGCTGTATTCGTATTCCTCCACGTTGAGCACCGCCATTTTCGCGCCCTCACCGGCGGCGTTTCCGATGGGGAGGATGCGGTCCCGGAGTACCGGGGGAATCATGCCGATGGCGCAGGCGGAGTTGGGATCCAGATAGTTGCCGAAGGCGCCCGCCAGCAGCACTTGACGGATATCCTCTGCCTTCACAACCATGCGTTTACACATCAGTTCGATGCCCGCCCGGATAGCGGCTTTTGCCAGCTGTACCTCCCGCACATCCTTCTGGGTTAAGTAGACCTTCGTCCCTTCCAATTGATAGGTAGCCCCGCTCTCCATTCGCCCGCTTTCACTTATTTCTTCCGTTTCTAGCAGAGCGGCGATGAGGTCGAGAAGGCCGGAACCGCACAGACCCACAGCTTCGCCCTCACCGATGACGTGGAAGCGCAGCTTTCCATCCTCTACGGTGACATGATCCACCGCGCCGGGGGCGCCCCGCATCCCGCACTCAATTTTCGCGCCCTCAAAGGCAGGGCCGGCGGCGGTGGAGCAGGCGATGCGACGGTATTTGTTGCCCAGCACCATTTCACCGTTGGTGCCGATGTCGATCATCAGGGTCAGAGCATCCAGCGTATCTAGCCGGGTTGCCAGCAGGCAGCCCGCGGTATCCGCACCCACAAAACCCGCGATGTTCGGCAGAATCCGCACCGTTCCGGCGGGGTTGATGGGAAG
Source organism: uncultured Clostridia bacterium (assembly GCA_946011705.1). GTDB lineage: Bacteria > Bacillota > Clostridia > Oscillospirales > Oscillospiraceae > Faecousia. The sequence goes on from CAMGCA010000069.1 coordinate 8,491, forward strand.
AAGCCCCTGGGGAGAAAGGGTCAATCCCTCAGAAACGTTGGGCATATAGGGGGGCACCGTCAGGGGTTTCGGATCGATTTCCAGCAGCAGATGGTGCATGGCGGTGTTGCCCACAAT
>CAMGCA010000070.1 GCA_946011705.1 uncultured Clostridia bacterium
TCATTTGCAAAGGACAGCATGAATTCGTTGTAGCCATCGTTGTACTGCACGGCGATCTCGGCGGAGGCGTCGCCCTTGCTGCCCTTCATGTAGATGACTTCCTCATGGAGTGGGGTCTTGTTCCGGTTGCACCAGGCGGCAAATTCCTTGATGCCGCCCTCGTAGCACATGGTTTCGGAAATCTGCTTTTCATCGTCCCGGTCGTCGGTGATGGTGATGGTCAGGCCTGCGTTCAGGAAGGCCTCCTCCCGCATCCGCTCGTGGAGAAGTTCATAGTCATAGACCAGGGGATCACACATCACCGGCTCTGGCTGGAAGGTAACCTCAGTACCCACCTTGTCGGTCTTGCCCACCACTTTCATCTCCTGGGTGATCTGACCACGGGCGAACTTCATTTCGTAAATTTCGCCGTTTTTATGGACCCGAACCCGCAGCCACTGGCTTAAAGCGTTGACAACGGAAGCGCCCACGCCGTGCAGACCGCCGGAGACCTTGTAGCCGCCGCCGCCGAACTTGCCGCCGGCATGAAGCACCGTGTACACGACTTCCAGCGCAGGCCGCCCGGTCTGGGGCTGGATGTCCACGGGGATACCGCGGCCGTCATCGGTGACGGTGATGGAGTTGCCGGGGTTGATGGTGACGGTGATATGCTTACAATAGCCCGCCAGGGCTTCATCGATGGCGTTGTCCACGATTTCGTAGACCAGATGATGAAGGCCGCTGGAGGAGGTAGAGCCGATATACATACCCGGCCGCTTGCGCACCGCTTCCAGACCCTCCAGAACCTGAATCTGGGATCCGCCGTATTCCTGTGTTACTTTCGTTTCGTCAGACATAATTTCCTCCACTGGTATGTCATTGCGAACCAGTGCGCACACTGGTGTGGTGACCGAAGGGAATGCCTGTGGTGCAATCCGTATTCCTACTGCCATTTTCAAGGAGAACGGATTGCCACGTCGCTTCGCTCCTCGCAATGACATGGTTTATATTACACTTCCGTTTTTAATAGAAATGGTCTTTCCCAATTTCGTAAACCTTCCCTCCTCGCAGCAGGTGATAAACACCTGTCCCGAGGAAATCTGGTTCAGCACAAAGTCCTGTCGTCCGGGGTCTAATTCCGACAGAACATCATCAAGAAGCAGCACCGGCTCCTCACCCCACTCCCGGCCCATCAGCTCCCGCTGGGCAAGTTTCAGACTGATGGCGGCTGTCCGGGTCTGGCCCTGAGAGCCGTAGGCCTTCAGGTCGATGCCGGAGAGGGTCACGGAAAAATCGTCCTTGTGTGGGCCTGTGAGGCATTGCCCCGTTTCCAGCTCCGCCCGGTGGTGACGGTTCTGGTGTTCCAACAGTTTGTCCGTGAGAACGGACACCGGGGCGAAGGGGTCTGTGACCGTGGACACGGTTTTGTATTGGAGCCTGAATTCCTCCGCGCCGCCGGAGAACTGATTATGGTAAACCGCCGCTGCTTTGCCCAAAGCAGCGTAATACCGGGCACGGTAGGAGATGAGAAGTGCCCCAACCTGACACAACCGGGTATTGAATTCTGGCAATATTTCCAGAATTCCGGGGTTTTCAAAATGATCCTTGAGAATCCGGCTCTTCTGGTCAAGGATGCGGTGGTACTCCGTCAGGGCCGCATCATAGTTGGGCCTTAGTTGACATAACCCGGAATCGCCGAACCTTCGCCGCTGGGAAGCACCCATTTTCAGGATCATCAGGTCTTCGGGGCAGAACAGCACCGTGGGCAGCACCCCGGCAATGTCGGACAGGGCCTTCTTTTTCGCCCCGTTGCGAAAGATTTGCCTCGGCCTGCTGCCGGGAAACAGGACAAACCTTAGAGATTGTTCCCGTTCCTGGGAGAAAACAGACCCGGAAATCTCCCCAAAATCCGCGCCAAACCGAATTAACTCCGCGGTTTTCTGTGCACGAAAGCTCTTTCCCGAGCCAAGATAGGCAATGGCTTCCAAAAGATTGGTTTTTCCCTGAGCGTTGTCCCCGATGATCAGATTCACACCGGGGGCAAATTCCAGCTCCGCTTGGGCATAGTTGCGGAAACTCCGCAAAGTCAGAAAATTTAACCTCATGCCTTTTGGGTAACGGCGTAGACGACACCGTTGAAGCAGAAGGTATCCCCGGGGCGCAGCTTTTTCCCCCGCATGGTGCAGACCTCACCGTTTACCTGTACCTGTCCCTCCTGAATCAGCACCTTGGCTTCGCCGCCAGAGTAAACCGCGTTGGCAAACTTCATGGCGTCCTGCAATTTGATGAATTCCGTGGTGATTTCCAGCGGAATGGAATTATCCTTTTTCTTGACGACTACTTTCATTTATAATTCACCTTTCGTAGGGCGGGGTCATGACCCCGCCGAGCAGGTAAGTTGACTGCCAGACAAAATATAAGAAAAACGTAACAATGATCCATACATCGCACTACGCGGTGAAATCGGTGCGTCGGCGGAGTCATGACTCCGCCCTACGATATCAGCCATTTTTGATGCGGACGGGCAGCACCATATAGGCAAAGTCGTGCTTGTCATCCGCCGGGGTCAGGACGATGGGACTTAAGCCGTTGGTCAGTTCCAGCGTTACCTCATCGCTGGGAATCACCCGCAGAGCATCGGCAAGATAGCGGACGTTGAAGCCGATTTCCAGCTCCTTGCCGTCACCGGCAAAGCTGCACTTGTCCTCCGCCGCGCCGATGGTGGTGTTGGTACGCATCAGCAGCTCATTATTCCCGAAGACGCAGCGCACAGGGCTTTTGTATTTTTCAGAGACAATCAGGCCCACCCGCTCAACAGACGAAGCAAGGTCGCTGACGCTGGCAATGAGCTTAATGGGGCAGTTGGTGGGCACCACCCGCCGCCAGTCTAAGAATTCTCCTTCCAGCAGCCGACAAACCAGGGTTGCCTTGCCGATCTGGAACAGAATGTGCTTAGGACCCAGGGTAAACAGGGCGTTTTCCTCAATATCCGAGACGATTTTCTCCACTTCCTTGAGACCCGGGGAAGGAACCACGAAATTCATCTCCCGGCCCGTGCTCTCCTCAGGATGGTAGGTCCGCCGGGCCAGTCGGAAGCCGTCCACGGCAACAGCGGTGATGGAATCGTTGGTTACTTCAAACTTGACGCCGGTGTGGATGGGTCGGCCCTGATTTTCAGACACGGCAAAAATGGTGCCGGAAATCAGCTCCTTGAGCTGGCACTGAGGAATCGCCACCGGCCTGCCGCTGTTGACATCCGGCTGCTCCGGATAATCCTCGTCGGATTCGGCGGAGATGGTGAAGGAGGCGTAGCCCGCCCGGATGGAGACCTTGTAGTCCTCCCCAACCACCACGGTGACAGGCCCCTCCGGCAGACGGCGGATGATGTCGCCGAACAGTTTAGCTGGCAGAATGCACTCGCCGGGGTCGGCCACATCCGCTTCGATATCATAGGTAATGGCGGTCTCCATATTATATCCGGTAAGACTCAGTCCCACCTCTGCCTTACAGAGAATTCCTTCGATGACGCTGAGGCTGCTCTTCTGCGCCACGGTACGTCCGGCGATATTCAGGCCTGTAACCAGCATACTTTTTTCACAGGTAAAGCGCATGGTCTTCATCCTTTCCTTTGTAAACTAAGTTAGAGATATGTATCTTTCATAGGTTTGGGTAGTATTAACAGTATTAGTAGGAACTTATGTGGAAAAGTGGCTTTTGCCCTAGAGCCGCAGAAACTTTTTTTCCACAGCCCACTGTGAGAATTTCCACAGTCATCCACAGGGCAGTGTGGAGGAAATTTTGATCCCAATTTATCCACAGGCAAAAATTCCACATTCCACAGGCCCTGTGGAAAAATAATTGACAATGAAGGAGTGCGCTTCGCGCGCATATTAAAATTCATTTGACAGTCGTGGTAATACCTTTTTAATCGCAGCCGCAGGCGACACCACAATTGTCAATTGTCCATTGTCAATTGTCAATTCAATCACAAACAGGAGTTGATGTTCGCGGTAATGTCCCGAACGTTGTTCTGCACGTTGCTGTCGCCGTTTTTCAGGGCTACCTCCACCTTTCGGATGGCGTACAGAACCGTAGAGTGATCCCGGCCGAATTCCTTGCCGATGTCGGGAAGGCTCAGATTGGTGAGCTTGCGGATCAGGTACATGGCCATTTGCCGGGCTTCGGCGGTGCCCTTGTTCTTTTGGGTGCCCCGGAGGACGGATTCGTCCACGTTATAGAACTTGCAGACCTGGGTGATAATGAGGCCCGGGGTGGGCAGGGCGTTGCCCTCGCTCTTGAACATATCGTCAATGGCCCGGGAGATGTTGGGAAGATCCAGAGGCATATTGTTCAGGTCCCGGTAGGCAAGGATTTTCTTCACAGTGCCCTCAATCTGCCGGACGTTGCTGGTGATATTCACGGCGATGTAGTTGCACACGTCGTCGGGCAGCTCCAGACCCAGCTGTTTTGCCTTGTTTTTTAGAATTGCCATGCGGGTCTCATAGTCCGGGGGGTTGATATCGGCAGTCAGGCCCCAGAGAAAACGGCTGCGCAGCCGCTCTTCCAGGGTCAGCATATCGTCGGGCTTCCGGTCAGAGGTCAGGACGATCTGCTTGTGTTCTTCATAAAGCTTATTGAAGGTATGGAAAAATTCCTCCTGGGTGGATTCCTTGCCGGCGATGAACTGAATATCATCCACCAGGAACAGGTCAGCTTCCCGGTATTTGCTGCGGAATTCGATGTTTTTGCCGTTTTTGATGGCGTCAATCAATTCATTCGTAAACTGGTCGCCCTTGATGTAGACAATGTTGGCATCGGGCTTTTCCCGGCGGATGCCGTTGGCGATGGCGTAGAGCAGATGGGTTTTGCCCACGCCGGGAGGGCCGTAGATGAACAGGGGGTTGTACACCTGTCCCGGGGTCTTGGAGACGGCAATGGCGGCGGAGTGGGCGAAGCGGTTCGATGGGCCTACCACAAAATTGTCAAAGGTGAACTGGGGATTAAAGTCCATGGCGGTGGGGTTCTTGCCCTTGGCCTTCCGGGCGTTCAGCTCCTCGTCGCCAAAGACCAGGAGCTTTGCGTCGGAGTTGAAGATCTCCTTCAGAGCGTCCTGAATCAGATCGGTGCACCGGCGGCGGATAATCTCCCGGCGAAAATCCGAGGGGGAGTAGAGAATCAGATTGGTTTCATTCAGCTCCACCACCTCCGCGTCGTCCAGCCACGCGGAAATGGTTACGGCGCCCAGCCGCTCCTCCAGATTGCTTAGAATCTTCGCCCAGACATAGGCGGATGAATACATAATCCGGCTCCTTTCTATGCTTGTTACTGCCGCAGATTTCAGGTAGGGCGGGGATCTACCCCGTCATCCGCAATGCGGCTTTGCCGATGGCGGGAGCAAGCCCCCGCCCTACCCTGGCTCGTATTCTGATACCGGAAAACAGATTGCCAGTCCCATTCCGGGACATAATCATTCACCCTAAATTTTATCATATTTCAACAGAAAACTCAAGGTTTTTTTAGGGAATATTCAGAAAAGAACCACGCTTTGCCAAGGAATCGGGTGATCAGATTATGGACAGATGTATGTATCCTGCGGACGGGTGGACATACCCCCCACAAAGGGGGCAAAACCAGTGTTTTTTTTCGTCACTTTGCGCCTTGACCTGGAAAATAAGCTATGTTAAAATCTATCAAATAGCATATCCTTGGCTCCCCCAAAGGGGGAGCCAGGATCACTCCTCACTTCTCACTCCAAACTCCACACTTATCAAAGCTATGCAGACAATGAAAAAAGTTTGGACCTATCTGGTCATTGCCATGGTGGCGCTGGTAGCCTCCGTGAATTATGAATTGTTCATATTTCCCAATCAGTTTGCCCCCTCCGGTGTCAACGGTATCTGCACCATGATCCAGTACCTTTTCGGCATCAGTGTGGGCTACCTGAGCCTGCTGATCAACGTTCCTCTGGCAATCTGGTGCTATCTCGAGGTCAGCAAGCCCATCGCCCTGCGGAGCATGGTGTATGTGGTGACCTTCTCTCTGGGTCTGCTGTTGCTCGACCACATCGACCTCAGCCCCTTTGCCTATGTAACGGAGAACGGCACCAGTAAAATTCTGGGGCCGCTGGTTGCCGGTGTGATTCAGGGGTATGTCTACTCCATTCTGGTAAAAGCCAGCGCCTACACCGGCGGCACGGACTTCGTCTCCGCCATCATTCACAAGCGGTCCCCGGAAAAAAGTGTTTTTGGCATCAGCTTCACCCTGAACGCCGTCATCGCCGTAGCCAGCTACTTTGTCTACGGCTATAAAATGGAGCCGGTGATCCTGTGCATCCTCTACAGTTTTATGTCAACCAACGTAGGAGAACGGCTGATGAAATCCGGCCGGGCAGCCATAGCCTTTGAGATCATCACCGACCATTCCGAGGAAATCTCCGAGGAAATCATTCGGGATACCCACCACACCACCACTTTGATTCCCGGCAAGGGAATGTACTCCGGGCGGGAAACCAATGTGCTGCTGTGCGTGGTGAATAAGACCCAGATCGCGGCGGTGAACCGCATCATCCGCAGCTATCCAAATACCTTCGCCATCGTCCATCCCGTCAGCGAAATCGTGGGCAACTTCCATAAGCGCAGCTCCACCGGCAAGGAACTCGCGGAGGTGCTGGACGCGGGAGACGGCAAAACGCTATGATAATTGAAAATTGACAGTTGACAATTGTGGTGTCGCTTCGCGACGGATTTATAATATTCATCCCCGAAGGGGATACCATAATTGTCAATTGTCCATTGTCAATTGTCAATTCGTAATTTGAATAGGAGTAAAATCTTTAATTTGATATAAATACAAAATAGGAGGAAACTTCCAATGGCTTACTACTATCCGGAACCCAGCCACACCTTCAGCGAGTACCTGCTCATCCCCGGCTATACCTCCGAGGACTGCATCCCCGACCGGGTCAGTCTGAGAACCCCTCTGGTCAAGTACCGCAAGGGCGTGGAGGAGCCTGCCATCAGCCTGAACGTACCTCTGACCTCCGCCGTCATGCAGTCCGTGTCTAACGACACTCTGGCCATTGCTCTTGCCAAGGAGGGCGGCATCAGCTTCATTTTCGGCTCCCAGTCCATTGAGAATCAGGCCGCCATGGTGGCAAAGGTGAAAGGCTACAAGGCCGGCTTCGTCCCCTCCGCCTCCAATCTGACCCCCGACGCCACCTTGGCTGACGTGCTGGCACTGAAGGCCCGGAACGGCTTCTCCACCGTGGCCATCACTGCCGACGGCACCGCTAACGGTAAGCTTCTGGGCATCGTCACCAGCCGTGACTACCGGGTATCCCGGATGGAGCCTTCCGCCAAGGTCAGCGACTTCATGACCCCCCGGGAAAAGCTGGTCACTGCCCCCAAGGAGACGACTCTGAAGGAAGCCAACGACATCATCTGGGCACACAAGCTGAACAGCCTGCCCATCGTGGACGAAAACGATCACCTGATGTACTTTGTTTTCCGCAAGGACTACTCCTCCCACAAGGAAAATCCCTTGGAGCTGCTGGACGACAAGAAGCGGTATCTGGTAGGCGCTGGCATCAACACCCGGGACTACGCCACCCGGATTCCCGCTCTGCTTTCTGCCGGTGCGGACGTGCTGGTCATCGACTCCTCCGAGGGCTACACCTGCTGGCAGGAAAAGACCATCAAGTGGGTTCGTGACAACTACGGCGACACCGTGAAGATCGGCGCGGGCAACGTGGTTGACCGGGACGGGTTCCTGTTCCTGGCCAAGGCAGGTGCGGACTTTGTGAAGGTTGGCATTGGCGGCGGCTCCATCTGCATCACCCGGGAGACCAAGGGCATCGGCCGTGGTCAGGCTACAGCGCTGATTGAGGTCGCCGCGGCCCGGGACGAGTACTTCAAGGAGACTGGCATCTATGTGCCCATCTGCTCCGACGGCGGCATTGTCCACGACTACCACATGACCCTGGCCCTGGCCATGGGCGCGGACTTCCTGATGCTGGGCCGTTACTTCGCCCGGTTCGACGAGTCCCCCACCAACAAGGTCATGGTGAACGGCGCGTATATGAAGGAGTACTGGGGCGAAGGCTCCAACCGTGCCCGGAACTGGCAGCGCTACGATCTGGGCGGCTCCACCAAACTGAGCTTTGAGGAGGGCGTTGACTCCTATGTTACCTACGCCGGTTCCCTCCACGACAACGTGGAGTCCTCCCTCTACAAGGTGCGCTCCACCATGTGCAACGTGGGTGTGACCAACATCCCCGATCTGCAGCGGGAGGCCAAGCTGACGCTGGTATCCTCCGTATCCATCGTGGAAGGCGGCGCCCACGACGTTACCCTCCGCTCCACTTCGAATGTGAAGTAAGGCTGCAGGGCAGCCAGCCAATGCGGGCGGCAGTGCCGCCAGCCAATGCGGGCCGCAGGGCGGCCAGCCAATGCGTTACGAACGCTGGCTGTTGACCAACATCCGTTGGGCACGCTCGGTATCGTTACCGCTCAGGCATTG
>CAMGCA010000071.1 GCA_946011705.1 uncultured Clostridia bacterium
GGACGCTTCTCAACCAGTTCCTTTGGCAGCGCGTAAAACAGCGTTATCCAGGACAGGTTGCTGTCCTGCGGAATCTCCATGATGCCATCCGCCAGCACCACATAAAAGCTATAAGGGTTGCCTTTTTCCATATTCATCACCTCGCTCAATAGATTCCCCCATAATACATGGGCATCAGAATCGCGATTTTTTCCAATCGCTACAAAATTTTTTGAAAAATTATTCTGGGTGCAGATTTGTCGTACTTCGCATCTATTGTAACCGAAAAGTCAGAATATGTCTATTCTTTCTATTGCGGGCAAAAAAATAAGCGATACCCGGTCAAAACAACCAGGTATCGCCTATTTTCATTTTACCAACCCTGCAAGACAGATGCCGTAATAAATAATTCATAGAATTACTGTGTTACGGACACCCGCCTTTTCCCGTGGGGGTGTGGTATGAAACCTTAGCAGGTGGCGCCGCCCTTGACGGTCTTGTGCAGGATGGCGTCCTTGTCGATGGAGCCGGACAGCAGCTTCTCGTTGACATAGTCGAAGCCCAGACGAGCCACGGTGTCGGCAAACCGCTCGCCGGAGATGCCCGCGGCACGGAACAGCAGGAGGGCCTTCTCGATGACGTCCATGACCTCGTCCTCAGAGGTGAAGATTCTGGTCAGAGGAATGCCGTGGGCAACCTTCTTGCCCCAGCGACCGCCAATGAGAACCTTGTAGCCGTTCTGGTACTCCTCCAGCGCACCGAAGGGGCACTTGCCCTTGCAGCGGCCGCAGTTGTTGCAGGCGTTGGGATCGATGTGAATCTTACCGTCCACCAGCTTGGCAACCTTGATGGGGCAGTTCTTCTCCACCTGGCAGACCTTGCAGCCACGGCACTTAGCATAGTCGATCATGGGAACCCGCTGGCCCACGATGCCCAGATCGTTCAGGTCGGGCTTGACGCAGTTGTTGGGGCAGCCGCCCACAGCGATCTTGAACTTGTGGGGCAGGGTCACGCCGTGATAGCCGATGTAGAACTTCTCATGAATCCGGTTGGACAGGCCGAAGGAATCAAGCAATCCGTACTGGCAGGTGGTACCCTTACAGGCCACCACGGGGCGAACCAGGCTTCCGGTGCCGCCGGTGAGCAGACCGTGGCTTCCCAGGAAGTCGATGAGGGGCTGGATATTTTCGTGCTTGACGCCCTGAATTTCCAGGGTCAGACGGGTGGTCATGGTGACCTCGCCGGAGCCGAACTTCTCGGCGGCCTCGGCCACGGCCTTGTGCTCCTCGGTGGTGATCTTACCGTTGCGGGTAATTACACGGACGTTGAACACATCGTTAAAGCGCTTGTCCTGCAGGCAGCCCAGGGCCTTCACCCGCTTGATCTCCTCGGGAGGCAGCTTGCCGCCGGCGAAGGTGACCTTCACATTGTTCACGAACAGGCCGCCTTCCAGAGCGCGGGTATTGGTATAACCATAGGCCTTCAGACGGTTCTGCAGGGAGTAGCCCCGCTTGCCCTTGGCGCAGACCAGCAGCAGCTTCTCATCCTTCTCAAGGCCCTCAATGGGGCCGGTGACCTTGGCCAAGTCAACCCACTTGGCGCCGGGGATGGCGGGAGCGGGGCTGACATCGATGACCTTATAGCCCTTGGCTTTCCCGGCAGCATACTCGGCGGGCGTCATGGACTCGTAAGCGCCGGACATTTTGTTTTCCAGAATGTAGCAGGCCTGAACGAAGGGATGAATGGCGGTGGAGAAGGGGGGCGCGGAGGCGACGGCCAGGGCGACGCAGTCCGCAAGCTTCGCGCCCATGGCGATGCCGGTAACGGCAATGTCCACCATCTTGTCCACGCTGCCGCCGCCCAGCACCTGAATGCCCAGCAGCTTGTGGCTGGCCTTATCGGCAATCAGCTTGGTCATGAAGGTAGAAGCGCCGGGATAGTAGTGGGCCTTGTCGTCGGTGACGCAGGTTACGGTGATGGCATCGAAGCCCGCGGCAATGGCCTGCTCCTCGGTAAGACCCGTACGGCCCGCGTTCAGACCTTCCGCCAGCTTCACCACGCCGGTGCCCAGGCAGCCGCCGTAGGATACGTCCTCACCGGTCAGGTTCTTCGCCAGCAGACGGCCGGTGATGTTGGCGGTGGAGCCCATGGCGGACCACTGGCCCTTTCCGGTGATACGGTTATAAACCATGGCGCAGTCGCCCACGGCATAAACGTCGGGGAGATTGGTCTTCTGGTGCTTGTCCACCACGATGGTGCCCTTGAACATCTCAATGCCGGAATCGTTCAGGAACGCGGTGGCAGGACGGACGCCGATGGCCATGACCACCACGTCAGCCTCGAAGCCGCCCACAGCGGTGCGGATGCCGGTGGCCTTCTCGCCGCCCAGCACGGCTTCCAGGCCGGCGCCGGTGACAATGCGGATGCCCTTGGCCTGGAGCTGACGGCGGATGTAGTCGGCGACCTCCGCATCAAACAGGTTGGGCATGACCTGAGAAGCCATGTCAACCACGGTGACCTTCAGGCCCTTAGAGAGCAGGTTCTCGGCGATTTCCAGGCCGATGAAGCCGCCGCCCACAACCACCGCGCTGCGGCAGTTGTTGTTATCCACATAGGCGCGCAGGCCGATGGCGTCATCGGGGGTGCGCATGGTGAACACGCCGGGCAAGGCTGCGCCTTCCACGTTGGGAACGAAGGGGACAGCGCCGGTGGCGATGACCAGCTTGTCATAGCCCACAACCTCGCCATTTGCAAAGGTCACGGTCTTGGCGGAAGCGTCCACCTTGGTGGCTTCCATCTCGGTCTTGACCTCCACACCGGTGAGGCCCATGTACTTTTCGGGGGTGTTGACGATCAGCTCGTCACGGGTTTCGATGGCCCCGCCCACATAGTAGGGCAGGCCGCAGCCGGCATAGGAAATATCGCTCCCCTTGGTGTAGACGGTGACCTTAGCGCTGCGATCCTGACGCATCAGCTTGGCAGCGGTCTTGGTGCCGGCGGCAACGCCGCCGATGACGACAATGTTCATTTCCATCGCTCCTTATTTTGTTGATTCCGATAGGGTTTTCCTTTTATTGACAGCTTGATTGTACCACGGGAATATGATAAAATCAACTTGTCAATCCTTATGAAATGATTATAATTTTTTATCAAGGTGATATCATGCTGGACTATCGTATCGACACCTTTTTGACCCTGTGTGAATCCATGAATTACCGGAAAGCCGCCGAAATTCTCCACATTTCCCAGCCCGCCGTGACGCAGCAGATTCATTATCTGGAAAATCAATACGGACGAAAGCTGTTCCAATACGAAAACCGCCGTCTGGTGAAAACCGAGGCGGCGGTTGTATTGGAAAAATACGCGAGAGCGGCGAAATTGCAGGAGCGGGATCTCAAGCAAAAGCTGGAAAACAACCCCGTCCGCACCCTGCGCATCGGGGCCACCAAAACCATCGGCGACTACTATCTTAAAGCCGACATCCGCCGCTACCTCAAAAACCCCGACAACGCCCTGACCCTGATCGTGGACAACACGGAGACGCTTTTGCGGCTGCTGGAGGAAAATGAGCTGGATTTTGCAGTGGTAGAGGGCTTTTTCGACAAGACCAATTTCGACAATATCCTTCTGCACCGGGAGCCTTTCGTGGGCATCTGCCGGAAGGATCACCCCTTCGCCGGGCGGGAGGTCACCATGGAGGAGCTACTGAAGGAAACCATCATCCACCGGGAGGACGGCTCCGGCACCCGAGCCATTCTGGAGCAGGAGCTGCGGGGCTACAATGAGTCCCTGCAAAGATTTCAGCGGCACATCTGCATTTCCAGTTTCAACGTGATCCTCGACCTGGTAAAGCAGGGCTTCGGCGTGTCCTTCGTGTACAACATTCTCGCCGATTCCGACCCCGCGCTGGCAAAATTCTCCATCCGGGGTGAAAGCGTGGTGCGGGAATTCAACGTGGTGTCCCTGAAATACGCAGCGAACGCCGCTAAACAGCCGCTGCAAAGCAACCGCTCCAGCGCCCGGCGGCGACCTGCCCCCGCCCTACGGTTCTTCTCTTCCTCGGGGATAAAATCCAGCGTAATTTCCTTCAATTTTGTGCGCAGCTGGGTATACTTCACCCCGGCGGAATCCATCATTTTCTTCGAGGCCAGAGTGGACATGGAGTCGGCGTATTTATCCGACAGATAGTACACTTCCCTCACGCCGCTCTGGATAATGGCCTTGGCGCACTCGTTGCAGGGAAACAGAGCCACATACAGCCGACTGCCCCGCAGATCACGGCCGTTGGCGTTGAGCACCGCGTTCAGCTCCGCATGGACAACGTAAGGGTACTTGGTCTGTTCGCCCTCCCGCTCCCAGGGGTACTCGTCGTCGGAGCAGCCCTTGGGCATTCCGTTGTAGCCCGTGGAGATGATAATATTCTCCGGGGACACGATGCAGGCCCCCACCTGGGTGTTGGGGTCCTTGCTGCGTTTGGCTGCCAGCATGGCGATGCCCATAAAATATTCGTCCCAGCTGATGTAGTCAGAGCGTTTCATAGGTCATTCCTCCCGCTTGCCCGCAGTGCGGGCAGACAATGCGCGCGCAAGGTGTGTGGAATCGTCACACCATTGGGCACTGCTCGGTATCGTTCTGTGGTATCATTCTTTCTTCATTATACTAAAAATGCAGGCCGTTCACAAGTCCCGGTCTGCATTTTTTTGAAATATTCACAACGTCATTGCGAACCAGTGACCGACGTCACTGGTGTGGCAATCCGTATCCTTTTGCTGTTGTGAAAGGAGAACGGATTGCCACGTCGCTTCGCTCCTCGCAATGACATACGGGTGACGATACCGAGCAAGCCCAATGGCGTAACGATAACCACTCGAGTTGGTAACGCATTATCCGCGGCGATTCGCCGCTTAATCAAAGAAATTCTTGAGATTATCAATGAACTTCTTCCGCTTGGGGGACACCTCCATGGTGCCGTCCAGCTGGCGAAGCAAATCCTTCTGCTCCTTGGTCAGGCGGGTAGGCGTCTCCACCACCACGGTGAAGCGCTCGTTGCCCCGGCGGCGGGAATTGCCCACCTCGGGAATGCCCTTGTCCCGCAGGATAAACTCCCGTCCGGTCTGGGTGCCCTCGGGGATCTCATAGTCCACCATGCCGTCCAGCGTCGGCACCTGAATTGTCGCGCCCAGAGCCGCCTGGGTGAAGGAAATGGGCACCTCGCACAGAACATCCGTATCCTGACGGGTGAAAATCGGGTGGCGCTTAATGTAGATTTCCACCAACAGGTCGCCGTTGGGGCCGCCGTTGGAGCCAACGCCGCCTTCGCCCCGAACCCGGACGCTCTGCCCGGCGTCCACACCGGCGGGAATCTTCACCTTCACCCGGTTGGTGCGGCGCACCTTGCCCTTGCCCTTGCAGGTATTGCAGGGGGTCTTGATGATCTTGCCGCGGCCGTTACAGCTGGGACAGGTAGCGGTGGACTGCATCTGCATACCCATGAAGTTCTGCACCGTACGCACCTGTCCAGTGCCCCGGCACTGGGAACAGGTTTCAATCACGCCGTCGGCGGAGCCGGTGCCGTTGCAGTTAGGGCAATTCTCAATTCTGGGCGTTGCAACCTCCTTCTCGCAGCCGAAGGCCGCTTCCTCGAAGGTCAGTTCCAGCCGGCTCATGACGTTCTCGCCCCGGCGGGGGGCATTCTGCTGCGCGCCCCGGCTGCGGCCGCCGCCGAAGAAATCGCCGAAAATGTCGCCCAAATCCGAAAAATCGCCAAAGCCGCCAAAGCCTGCACCGCCGTAGCCCCCGGCGCCCGCACCGAAGTTGGGATCCACACCGGCGAAGCCGTACTGGTCGTAGCGAGCCTTTTTGTCCGCGTCGGACAGCACCTCGTAGGCCTCGCCCACCTCCTTGAACTTTTCCTCGGCTTCCTTGTCGCCGGGGTTCCGGTCGGGATGGTACTTCATGGCCATTTTTCGGTAGGCTTTCTTTATCTCATCGGCGCTGGCATCCTTGGAGACCCCCAGCACCTCGTAGTAGTCGCGTTTATTTTCTGCCATATTCTCACCTCATATCAGTTGACAATTGACAATTGACAGTTGACAATTGTGGTATCGCCTCCGGCGATGATTTTAAATCTTTGATATAAGCGGACTCCTTGATTGTCAATTGTCCATTGTAAATTGTCAATTCTCGATATACACCAAGAAGGGGCGGCTAATGGCCGCCCCTTGGGCTTATCTGTCAGTCAACGGTCTCGTAGTCAGCGTCCACAACACCGTCATCGCCGGGCTGCTGGGGGCCGCCCTGCTGGCCGCCCTGAGGATTGGCCTGCTGGTACAGCTTCTCGGACACGGCGTAGAAGGCCTTCTGGACTTCCTCGGTCGCAGCCTTGATGGCGGCTACGTCGTTGCCCTTGTTGACTTCCTTCAGGTGGTCAATGGCACTCTGGATGGAGGCCTTCTCACTTGCGTCAATCTTGTCGCCCAGCTCGTTCAGGGTCTTCTCGGTCTGGTAGACGGTCTGGTCGGCAGCGTTGTGGGTGTCCACCTCGTCCTTCCGGGCCTTGTCCTCGGCAGCGTACTGCTCGGCCTCTTTCACGGCCTTGTCGATGTCCTCCTGGCTCAGGTTGGTGGAAGCGGTGATGGAGATGTTGGCCTCCTTGCCGGTGCCCAGATCCTTGGCGGAAACCTTCACGATGCCGTTGGCGTCGATGTCGAAGGTGACCTCAATCTGAGGCACGCCACGGGGCGCGGGAGCGATGCCGCCCAACTGGAAGCGGCCCAGGGTCTTATTGTAAGCAGCCATTTCCCGCTCGCCCTGCAGGACATGAACCTCAACGGAGGTCTGGCCGTCAGCGGCGGTGGAGAAAATCTGCTTCTTCTGGACAGGAATGGTGGTGTTGCGGTCAACCAAACGGGTGAACACGCCGCCCATGGTCTCAATGCCCAGGGACAGGGGGGTGACGTCCAGCAGCAGGATATCGTTCACATCGCCGGTGAGCACGCCGCCCTGAATGGCAGCGCCCACAGCCACGCACTCGTCGGGGTTGATGCCCTTGAAGCCTTCCTTGCCGGTGATGCTCTTCACGGCATCCTGCACGGCGGGGATACGGGTGGAGCCGCCAACCAGCAGCACCTTGTGGATATCGGAAGCGGACAGACCGGCATCAGACATAGCCTGACGGACGGGCTTCATGGTGCGCTCCACCAGATCGGCGGTCAGCTCGTTGAACTTGGCCCGGGACAGGGTCACGTCCAGATGCTTGGGGCCGGTGGCGTCAGCGGTGATATAGGGCAGGTTAATGTTGGTGGAGGTCACGCCGGACAGCTCGATCTTGGCCTTCTCGGCGGCCTCCTTCAGGCGCTGCATAGCGACCTTGTCGGTGGACAGATCCACGCCGTCGGTACGCTTGAACTCGGAAACCAGATACTTCATGACGCACTCGTCGAAGTCGTCGCCGCCCAGGCGGTTGTTGCCGGCGGTGGCCAGGACCTCGATGACGCCGTCGTCGATCTCCAGGATGGAGACATCGAAGGTGCCGCCGCCCAGGTCGTAGACCATGATCTTCTGGCTCTGCTCCTTATCCACACCGTAGGCGAGAGCGGCGGCGGTGGGCTCGTTGATGATCCGCTTGACCTCCAGGCCCGCGATCTTGCCGGCGTCCTTGGTGGCCTGACGCTGGGAGTCCGTGAAGTAGGCGGGAACGGTGATGACGGCCTCGGAGACGGGCTGACCCAGATAGCTCTCGGCGTCCGCCTTCAGCTTCTGCAGGATCATGGCGCTGATCTCCTGAGGGGTGTAGCCCTTGCCGTCGATGGTGACGTGGTAATTCTCGCCCATGTGGCGCTTGATGGAAGCCACAGTGCGGTCAGCATTGGTGACAGCCTGACGCTTTGCCACCTGACCCACCATACGCTCGCCGGTCTTGGAGAAGGCCACGACGGAAGGGGTGGTACGGGTGCCTTCGGCGTTGGCGATGACAACAGGCTCGCCGCCTTCCAGCACAGCAACACAGGAATTGGTAGTACCAAGGTCAATACCGATAATCTTAGACATAATGATTTCCTCCTAAATATATGAAAGATAAGTTTTTACAAAATTCGAATTAACAATTGATAATTGACAGTTGACAATTGTGGTATCACCTTCGGCGATGATTTCAATTCCGTGCGCGAAGCGCACGCCTTAATTGTCAATTGTTCATTGTCAATTGTCAATTAGTTTGCAACCTGCACCATGGCGAACCGCACGACCTTCTCGCCGATCCTGAAGCCCTTCTGGAAGACCTGGGCGATGACGTTTTCGCCAAGGCTCTCGTCCTCCGTGTGCATCACGGCATTGTGCAGATTGGGGTCGAAGCTGTCGCCGGCTTCTCCGAAGATTTCCACGCCCAGACCGGTGAGAATTTTCGTAAGCTCCGTCATGGTCATTTCCACGCCCTTCTTGAAGGCGGCATCCTCGGTAGGCTGGTTCAGCGCCCGCTCCAGTTTG
>CAMGCA010000072.1 GCA_946011705.1 uncultured Clostridia bacterium
TGTGGTAGGGTTGGTTAGTGTGGAGGCTCTTGCCCTGGTCCTCGTTCTTTTGGGGCTCTACCTCGATATCGCCGGTAGGGATTTTGGTGTTCTTGCTCTCCCGCTCCCGTACCACGCCGGTAACAGACAGAGTGGACTCCTTGTTGATGGGCTTGATGATGCGCATCATTTCCTCGTTCTCGATAACCACCTGAGTGGTGCCGTAGTAGTCTCGCAGGACGCAGAAGGCGAAGTTGGAGCCGACCTCCCGGACGTTTTCCAGCCAGCCGACAATGGTCACGGTTTTGCCGGCGTCAGTAAGGCGCAGCTCGCCGCAGGTATGTGTTCTGGATTGCATCATAAAAATGATCCTCTCTTATCTAATATCTAACCCACATATTATTCCACAATCCTTGAAAAATGTCAATGAAAACCGGGAAAAATCAGGGCGAAATAAAAAGTCATTCCGAGCCAGTGGGCACACTGGCGTGGGAATCCGTTCTCCATCAAAAATGCCGGTCATCGGCATCGGGTTGGGATTCGGATTGCCACACCAGTCTGCGGACTGGTTCGCAATGACATGCAATTATTCGTTCTTTTCCTCCGTCAGGGCTTCCAGATACTTTTCAAGGTATACCTTCTGCACGGCGGCGATGATGCAGGTGTACAGGAGGCGTTTCCCATCAGAACTGGTCTCCGGGAACATATCAGCCGTGTCTGTCAGCTCGAAGGTGAACAGCAAAAGACTTTCAAATTCCCGGACAAAATAGTCGTAGGCCCTTTGCAGGGGATAGGACTGCCGTTGAAGCCGCAAAAAAGCGTCCAGCGCGTCCAGAGACAACACGCTTTTGCATATGGCGATGAAGATCAGATAGGCGATCTGATCCCGGCTGTACTGCTTTTTCACCGGGCTGGCAATCAGCCCCTTGTTTACATTGTGGCTGATCATGGTGCCGGTGAGGGCCATGTCTGCCAGCGGGGAAACGCAGCCGCCGATATACTTCGCGGCCTGTTCCAGATACAGACCCACATCGGGAATCTCGTGGTACCGGGGCAGATGAACATCCCGGAGGGATTCCGCGATGCGCTGTTTGGTTTCCTGATTCATGTTTATCACCTTGGGACATTATACCGAAGAACAGTGGGAAAGTCAATACACGAAAACTTAACTTAAGATTTGCTTGACAAGAATATAAGATATTGATACAATGATAACAGGTTATCGAAAATCCGATGAAATAGAGATGCGAGGCGAAACCATGAATTTTCGAATTGTGACAGATTCTTCCTCCAATGTATTGTCCCGCCCCGGCGAGAACTTTGCCTGCGTGCCCATGAAAATTGTGGCCGGTCAGGAATATGTTGACGTTCCCGGTCTGAACCTTACCCAGATGGTGGAAGATCTGAAGGTATATAAGGGGAAATCCGGCTCCTCCTGCCCCAACGTGGGCGAGTGGCTGGAGGCCTTCGGCGATGCCGAGTATGTGTTCGGCATCACCATCACCAAGCACCTGTCCGGCAGCTACAACGCCGCCCGGCAGGCGGCGGACACCTATATGGAGGAGCATCCGGAGCGCCGGGTGTACCTGTTCGACTCCCTGTCCGCAGGCCCGGAGCTGATGATGATTGCCGACAAAATCCGCCAGTGCGAGGCGGACGGCGACGACTTTGACACCACCATTGCCAAGGTGCTGGACTACCACAACCACACCCATACCATTTTCTGCCTGGAATCCATGAACAACCTGGCCCACAACGGTCGGGTTCCCTTGACGGTTGCCAAGCTGGCGGGTATGCTGGGTATTCGGATCATTGGCGAGGCCCAGGGAGGCCAGATCGTGCCCATTCACAAGCCCCGGGGCGCGAAGAAGGCCCTGCACGCCATGGTGCAGACGGTGAAGGAGCGGGGCTTCCGGGACGGCGGCCTGATCCGCATTGCCCACTGCTTTGCCGAGGATGTGTCTCAGGAATTCATGGCGCTCATCCGGGAGGAATTTCCCCACACCCGGTTTATTCTGGAGCCGACCAGCGCCCTGTGCAGCTACTATGCCGAGGTGGGCGGCTATATCGTGGGCTTTGAAGGGAATTTCAACGCGCACAACGACAATTCCAAATTTTGATCACAAAACGCCAAGTGGGGCGGGGGCAAGTCCCCCGCCCCTTTTTACGCGGGAGGAAGCATGACACAGCGGCAAGAGAATTTCGAAAAAATGCTGGCCTTTGTCCAGGAAAAGTACGCCGACACCGTGGCGAAAATGGAGACGCTTAAGGCGGCTGACAAGACAAAATCCGCCACCTTCCGGCAGCTCATGGGCGATAAGCTCATGTACCAGAATATGCTGATGCTATATAAACTGTATGGGCTGATTGAGGAATAGGGTAGCAGAGGGGAATATCGTTGATGTAGATGTCATTGCGTGGAGGGAGTAGCACGACGTGGCAATCCGTTCTCCCTTTTTGGAAAATGCGTCATCAGAGTGCAAAATGGAACACGGATTGCCACGCCAGCGTGCGCGCTGGCTCGCAATGACATCCATTCTTATTCCACTAAAGAACAATTGTGTGAGTAGTCCAAGTCGAGGGGCCCAAAGGATGTACGATGACCACCCAACGTTCGTAACGCATTGGCTGGCCGCCCTGCGGCCTATATTTCGGTGGAAAATTCCGCCGGGATGTGCTATAATACTCCGAAAACGGACAATCGGAGGACTGCATATGCTGCCGGAAGCGTTTCTTGAGAGAATGAAAGCCCAGCTGGGGGCGGAATATGGGGATTTCCTGAGCAGTCTGGAACGGCCCCGGGCAGTGGCTCTGCGCTATAATCCCTTAAAAGGGGAGCGCCCCGCCCTGCCCTTTGTGGGGCAGCCGGTGCCTTGGGAGCCAGAGGGATTTTATTATGACCCGGAGGCCCGGCCCGGACTGCACGTTTACCACGAGGCGGGCGTATACTACCTACAGGAGGCCAGCGCCATGGCCCCCGTGGCGCTGCTGGACCCCCAGCCCGGCGAGCGGGTCTGCGACCTGTGCGCGGCCCCCGGCGGCAAGACCACCCAGATTGCCGGACGGATGTTGGGCCGGGGATTTCTCCTGTGCAACGAGATTAACCCCAAACGGGCGAAAATTCTGTCGCGGAACATCGAGCGCATGGCGGTGCCAAACGCTTTGGTGACCAATGAACACCCGGAAACGTTAGCCCAGCGGTTCCCCGGCTTTTTTGACCGGGTGCTGGTGGATGCCCCCTGCTCTGGCGAGGGAATGTTCCGCAAGGAGGAAGCCGCCGTCACCGACTGGAGCGAGGAAACCGTGGCCATGTGCGCCCGCCGTCAGGGGGAAATCCTGAGCAGCGCGGCGAAGCTGGTGCGGCCCGGCGGGTATCTGGTTTACTCCACCTGCACCTTCGCTCCGGCGGAGGATGAGGGGGCAGTGTCGGCATTTCTGGAGGCCCATCCGGAGTTCACCCCGGAGCCGGTTGAGGCCCCCTGGTTTACGCCCGGGGAAAACGGCAGCTACCGGATGTGGCCCCATAAGCTTCTGGGCGAGGGCCATTTTGCGGCGGTTCTGCGGAAAACCGGGGGAGAAGCAGAGAATATCCCGCTGGAAACGGGCGAAAAACTTCCGAAGCAATGGACTTCCTTTGCCAAAGAGCTTGGAATTTCCCTGGCTGCCGGGAAAGCGATGTGCTTTGGCCAGAGTCTGTGCTGGGCGCCGGAAGAGCTGCCGGATATCCGAAAGCTGAAGGTTCTGCGGCCCGGTCTGGAGCTGGGCACCGTGAAAAAAGACCGGTTCGAGCCTGCCCACGCCCTGGTGCTGTGGCTGAAGGAATGTGCCAATGTACAGGATTACGGCCCGGATTCGGAGGAGATCAAAGCCTACCTCCATGGCGAAGTCGTGCCCTCAAACGTCAAGGGCTGGTGCCTTGTCCGTGCCGGGCTCTACAGCATCGGCTGGGGCAAGGGCGACGGAAAGGTCCTGAAAAATCACTATCCGAAGGGTCTGCGCCGGTAAAATCCGGCGTGGGAAATGGGACTTTACATAACCTTTATGGTATGATATACTATTCTAGCCTGTGTGTAGGCATTTTTCCGAAACTATCACAAGGAGAGGGTATCCTTGGCAAGATATGAAATCCATGGCGGCAAACAGCTGAACGGAACCGTCACCATCAGCGGCGCGAAAAATGCCGCCGTGGCGATTCTTCCGGCCACGCTGCTGGTCAGCGGCAGATGCCGTGTCGAAAATGTGCCTGATATATCCGATGTCCGGATTCTCCTGGATATTCTGGAGGGCATGGGCGCGAAGGTGGAGAAGCCGGAAACCAATGTGGTGGAAATCGACTGCTCCGGCGTGACCTGTTCCGAGCCGGAAGGAGAGCTGGTGCGCCGGATGCGGGCCAGCTACTACCTGATGGGCGCGCTGCTGGGCCGGTTCGGCAAGGCAAGAGTCGCTCTGCCCGGCGGCTGCAATTTCGCCTCCCGCCCCATCGACCAGCACATCAAAGGCTTTGAAGCCCTTGGGGCGATGGTGGACGAAACAGAAGAGTATGTGGCGCTGGAGCCCGGCGAGGAAGGCCTTCACGGCAGCCGTGTCAGCCTTGACATGGCCTCCGTAGGCGCGACGGTGAATATCATGCTGGCGGCATCCCTGATTCCGGGCCAGACCATCATTGAGACCGCCGCAAAGGAGCCGCATATTGTAGACCTGGCCAACTTCCTGAACACCATGGGCGCCCGCATTACCGGCGCAGGCACCGATACCATTAAAATTAAAGGTGTTAACTCTCTGCGGGGCGGCACCTATGCCATCATTCCCGATCAGATTGAGGCAGGCACCTACATGGCGGCGGTCACCGCGGCCGGCGGCAACGTACTGGTGCAGAACGTGATCCCCAAGCACATGGAGTGCATCACCTCCAAATTGCAGGAAATGGGCGCGCGGATCATCAACTACGATGACGCCATCCGGGTCATCCGCACCGGCCCTCTGCGCAAGTCCACGGTGAAGACCCGGCCCTATCCCGGCTTCCCCACGGATATGCAGGCTCAGGTCTGCGTGTGTATGGCGCTGGCCAGCGGCGTCAGCCGTCTGACGGAGAGCGTCTATGAAACCCGGTTTTTCGGCTACTGCACGGAGCTGGAGAGCATGGGCGCCAACATCCGCATCAGCGGAAAGACCGCCACCGTTACCGGCGTGGAAAAGCTCCGGGGCGCGGAGGTGTTCGCCCACGACCTGCGGGCCGGCGCGGCACTGGTCATCGCGGGGCTTGCCGCCGAGGGCGTGACCTATGTGGAGCACATCCACTTTATCGAGCGGGGCTATGAGAATATTGTGGAAAAGCTGACGGCTCTGGGGGCGGATATCCGCCGGGTTGAAGAGTAGAATATTGAATGTCATTGCGAACCAGTGACCGATGTCACTGGTGTGGCAATCCATACCCTGATACAGTGCTGGATGACCGGCATTTTCATGGAGAACGGATTCCCACGCCAGTGTGCGGCTACTTCTTCGGAATGACATTTTTTCAAAGGAGTATCCTATGTTGGAACAGTTTTTACGCACGGAAATGCTGCTTGGCAGCGATGCCATTCAGAGACTGCAAAACGCCCGGGTGGCGGTATTCGGCCTTGGAGGCGTGGGGGGCTATGTGGTGGAAGCGCTGGCCCGCAGCGGCGTGGGCAGCCTCGACCTCATCGACAGCGACACGGTTTCCGTGTCCAACCTGAACCGGCAGATTCTGGCTACCCATTCCACTGTGGGGATGTTAAAAGTGGATGCCGCCCGGAATCGGGTGCTGGACATCAACCCCGCGTGCAATGTGAAAACCTGGCCTGTTTTCTACACCCCGGACACGGCGGATTCCTTTGATTTTACCCAGTATGACTATATCGTAGACGCCATCGACACGGTGACGGGAAAGCTGGCCCTGGTTGAGCGGGCAAAAGCGGCGGGAACCCCCATCATCTGCTGCATGGGCACCGGCAACAAGCTGGACGCCTCCGCCTTTCAGGTGGCGGACATCTCCAAAACCGCCATGTGTCCCTTGGCCCGGGTCATGCGCAGGGAACTGGCCAAACGGGGCATCCGGCATCTGAAGGTGGTCTACTCTCAGGAGGAGGCCCTGACCCCCATCGGCTGGGAGGAGGAAGCGGCGGCTCTGGGCA
Source organism: uncultured Clostridia bacterium (assembly GCA_946011705.1). GTDB lineage: Bacteria > Bacillota > Clostridia > Oscillospirales > Oscillospiraceae > Faecousia. Next base: position 6,138 of record CAMGCA010000072.1, read on the forward strand.
AGCGGCAGATTCCCGGCAGCGTGGCCTTCGTTCCGGGAGCGGCGGGACTGCTGCTGGCGGGGGAGGTGGTGCGGGATTTGGCAGGCTTTTCCCGGTAAAAAAGGATTGTCGGATTTCCGCGGCCATATTGTTCTTTCGTCAATTAAGAAACCGTGTCATCCTGAGCGGAGCGCGAAGCGCGTAGTCGAAGGATCTTCCCGGTGATTTGACCCTACAGCGTAACGAAAGTGCGTAGATCCTTCGACTCGCTTCGCTCGCTCAGGATGACAGGCCACCCAGGTTCATTCCCCTTTGCTGCATTACCGTGCACTACCGGTCGAGGGGCCCAAAGGATGTAAGTTGATTGACCAGATTCGTGACGCATTGTCCGCGGCGACTCGCTGCTAAAATCTCCTTTTGCTGAGCGAAACCGCTAAGCATATAAAAATTATTACCAGAATTCAACGGGATTTGTACCAAATTGCCGCTTGACAATCTGCCGCAGCCCGTGGTATAATTCAACGGATAAATACAGCGGCTCGCCGCCACTATCGTCTTGCCGCTTCCGGCAGGACATTTTTTTGGGTCGGAGGCCGTTTTTAATGAGGAAAGGAGACATTTATGACTGCGATGACCAAGGCCAGATGTTTTGCCTCTTCCCTGATGCCCCAGTTCGCGGAATGTGTCGGCGCTTCCATGGCCGGTTCCGCGCTTTCTGTGTTGGATTCTTCGCGATATGTGATTTTTCCCGGTTTTTGTGATGTGCATGTGCATTTCAGAGAGCCGGGATTTTCTTATAAGGAGACCATCGCAACGGGAAGCCGGGCCTCCGCCCGGGGCGGCTACACGGCGGTGTGCACCATGCCCAACCTGAACCCGGTGCCGGACAGCGTGGAAAACCTGAATCTGCAATTGGAGAAAATCCGGGACACCGCCTGCATCCACGTCTATCCCTACGGCGCCATCACTGTGGGTGAAAAAGGGGAAATCCTGGCAGACCTTGCGGGCATGGCCCCCAACGTGCCGGGGTTTTCCGATGACGGACGGGGCGTTCAGTCCGAGGACATGATGAAAGCCGCCATGCTGGCGGCGAAAGCCCTGGGCAAGCCCATCGTGGCCCACTGCGAGGATAACACCCTTCTGCACGGCGGCTACATCCACGACGGCGCCTACGCCAAGGCTCACGGACACCGGGGCATCTGCTCCGAAAGCGAGTGGGGCCAGATCAAGCGGGACTTGGAATTGGTGCGGCTGACGGGATGCAGCTACCACGTCTGCCACATCTCCACGAAGGAAAGTGTTGACCTGATTCGCAAGGCCAAGGCCCAGGGACTGGACGTGACCTGCGAAACCGACCCTCACAACCTGGTGATGGACGACACCATGTTGCAGGAGGATGGACGGTTCAAGATGAATCCCCCGCTGCGCAGTCCCGAGGATCGGGAAGCGCTGGTGCAGGGAATCTTAGACGGCACCATCGACATGATTGCCACCGACCACGCCCCCCATTCCGCGGAGGAAAAGGCAAAAGGACTGGAAAAGAGCGCCTTCGGCGTGGTGGGCATCGAGACGGCCTTCCAGATTCTGTATACCTATCTGGTAAAGCCCGGGATTCTCTCCATGGAAAAGCTGGTGGAGGTCCTCTGCGACAATCCCCGGAAGCGGTTTGGTCTGCCGCTCGGCTTGGATTACTCCATCTGGGATCTGGAAGCGGAGGAAACCATCGATCCCGAAAACTTCCAGTCCATGGGGAAAGCAACGCCCTTTGAAGGATGGAAGGTAAACGGCAAGTGCATGGCAACGGTCTGCGGCGGCAAGATCGTCTACAGGGCAAACTAAGCAAACCTCAGATCTTATCTGATTACAATATTTTGGAGGATATGAAAAATGGCAAAGAGAACAGATATCAAGAAAATTCTCATCATCGGTTCAGGCCCCATCGTCATTGGTCAGGCGGCGGAGTTTGACTACGCGGGCACTCAGGCTTGCCTGGCCTTGAAGGAAGAGGGCTATGAGGTCGTCCTGTGCAACTCTAACCCCGCCACCATCATGACGGATACCATCATCGCCGACAAGGTGTACATGGAGCCGCTGACCCTGGAATATATCGCGAAAATCATCCGCTACGAGCGGCCCGACGCCATCATCCCCGGCATCGGCGGTCAGACCGGACTGAACCTTGCCATGCAGCTGGAGCAGAAGGGCATCCTCAAGGAGTGCCGGGTGAAGCTGCTGGGCACCAACGTCACCTCCAACGACCGGGGGTAGGAAAACGGTGAGTAGCAGGCTCTCTGCGTGAGCACGGTCCAGCCGGGG